>JBOGDS010000009.1:0-62446 GCA_050743075.1 Jiangellaceae bacterium
CGACGAACGCACCAGCGAGTTGAGTCTCTTCTCGTCACCCTCACGCAGCACCAGCGGCGCAGCAACCGACATACCTCATTGTCGCCAACTCACACCGTAAAGTCATTTACGACACGCGACACTAGAGAACGCCCACAACGCGGTAGCGGGCCGGCAGGCGCTGGTCGACGCCGGCCTCGATCCCGACCAGGTGGCGCAGGCGCTGGAAACGTCGCGGCTGGACACCGTCACGCTTGACCCGGAGGCCGATGAGCGCAACACCCGCGGCACGATCGCCTTCTTCGGGGCGATGGTCCTCTACGGCCAGCTGCTCGGCTACGGCTTCTGGGTGGCGCTCGGGGTGGTCGAGGAGAAGTCCAGCCGGGTCGTCGAGGTGCTTCTCTCGGCGATCCCCGCACGAGCCCTGCTGGCCGGCAAGGTGGTCGGGATCGGCCTGCTCGGACTGGCCCAGCTGTTCGTGATCGCGGTGGGCGGACTGCTCGCCGGCGTCGCGACCGGGGCGATCACGCTGGAGGCGTCCATGCTCCAGCCGATCGCGCTCGTGCTCGGCTGGTTCGTGCTCGGCTACGTCGCGAACGCCTGCCTGGCAGCCGCCGCGGCCGCCCGGGTCACCCGGCAGGAAGAGCTGCAGAACGCGATGACACCGCTGACGACGCTCGGGCTGGCGTCGTTCTTCGCCAGCTTCTACGTCTTCTTCAACGACAGCGGCACCGGCCCCGCGATCGTCTCGATGGTGCCGCCGGTCAGCGCGATGGCGATGCCGATCCGAATGGCCCGCGGCGACGCCGCCAGCTGAGAGGTGGGGGTAGCGCTGGGGCTCATGCTCGGGTTGATCGTCGCATTGGTCGTCGTGGCCGGTCGCGTCTACGAGGGAGCGGTCCTGCGGATGGGCGCCAAGGTCCCGCTCGCCGAGGCGTGGCGGTCGGGCCGGCGGGCGCGGGCCTGAGCTCAGTCGTCCCGGTCGGCGCCGAGAGGCTCCAGCAGGTCGTGCAGCGCGGGGAACAGGGTCGGTCCGGCGGCGATGACCAGGGCCTCACCGGCAGCCGCTCCGCGCAGCCCACCGACCACGGCACCGGCCTCCTGCGCGACCAACCCGCCAGCTGCCAGGTCCCAGGGGTTCAGCCCCCGCTCGAAGAAGCCGTCGACCCATCCGGTCGCCACCGCGCAGAGATCCAGCGACGCCGTGCCGGCGCGCCGGATGTCGCGGATCCTCGGCAGCACCGCGCGCAGGACGTCGGCTTGCCGGGCCCGCCGATGCGGGTCGTACCCGAACCCGGTGGCTATCAGTGCCCGGTCGAGGCGGTCGCAGCCCGACTCACGCACCGGCAGGCCGCCGAGCATGGCTCCACCGCCCAGCGTCGCGGTCCAGGTGTGCCCAGTGGCCGGGTTGTGGACGACACCCGCTACCGAGCGCCCTTCCACCTCTGCCGCGATCGAGACCGCGTAGTGCGGGATGCCGTACAGGTAGTTCACGGTCCCGTCGATCGGGTCGACCACCCAGACGACTCCGGATCGTCCGTCGACCGACGAACCCTCCTCCCCCAGGAGCCCGTCGCGCGGACGCGCCGTGAGCAAGCGATCTCGGATGAGCACCTCCGACGCGGTGTCGGACTCGGTGACGACGTCGGTCGGTGACGACTTCGTGGCTGTGACAGTCATCCGGTCGACGGCCTCGCGACGGTCCCGGACCAGCCGGCCGGCCTCGGTGGCGACCTCCACCGCCAGCTCGAGCAGGGTGTCGCGGTCGTCGGTCACGTGGCCGAACCCCCGACGGCCACCGGCGTGTCCACACCGCACAACGCCGGCCGTGGGCTGCGCAGGTTCGGGCAACAGGAGATGGGACAGACGTCGTGGGACGGTCCCGGAGGGCCGACGCTCGCCCGCCCGATCGGCTCGCCACGCTCGACGGCTGCGCGTTCCATCAGCAGGTCGCGAATCGCGGCCACCAAGTCCGGATGCGTTCCGGCCGTGGCCGCCCGCGCCACCGGCAGACCGAGCCGGTCAGCCGTCGCCATGGCCTCGGTGTCGAGGTCGAAGGCGACCTCCATGTGGTCGGAGACGAAGCCGATCGGCGCCAGGACGACCGCGGGCACACCGCTTCCGGCCAGCGCCACGAGGTGGTCGTTGACGTCGGGCTCCATCCAGGCCACGTCGGCCGGCTCGCTGCGCGAGCAGTAGACGAGGTCGTGTTCGTGCACCACGCCGGTCCGTTCACCCACCTGCCTCGTGACGGCGGCCGCCACGGCGCCGTGCTGTGCTTCGTACGCCCCGCCGTCCGGGCCCGCGGTCGACGCCATCGCTGTCGGGATCGAGTGCGTGACGAACACCAGCCGGGCGGCGTCCGCGACGTTGCCCTGGAGGTCCCCCAGCGCGCCGAGCACCCCGTCGGCGTTGGCGCGGACAAAGCCAGGGTGGTCGAAACACTGACGCAGCTTGTCGATCCGCGGCGCACCGGGACCGACGGCGGTTACGGCCGCTGCGAGATCCTCGCGGTACTGGCGGCAGCCGGAGTAGGACGAGTAGGCACTGGTCACGAACGCTGCGGCCCGGCGTACGCCGTCCTCGCGCATGCGCGAAAGCTCGTCGGCCAAGTATGGATGCCAGTTCCGGTTGCCCCAGTAGATGGGCACCGACAGCCCGGCGCGGTCGAGCTCGTGCTCCAGCGCGACGATCAACGCGCGGTTCTGGCCGTTGATCGGGCTGCGGCCGCCGAAGGCCTCGTAGTGGCGAGCGACCTCGGCGAGCCGCGCGGGCGAGACGCCGCGGCCCCGTGTCACCTTCTCCAGGAACGGCATCACGTCCGCAATGCCCTCCGGCCCGCCGAAGGAGACGACGAGCAGGGCATCGTACGGCTCGACTGCTGTGGGCACGCTCACGAGCCCGATCCTGCCAAGTCCCCTCAGGTGAGGTGCACGCCGGCCCGTATCCGATCGAGGGTCGGGGCGCTTGAATAGTAAAGCTCCGACCCGGGACGACCTGGACAGTCCCGATGATCTGGACGAACTGGTGCGCCGGGCACACGAAGGCGACGGCGTGGCGTTCGGCCGCCTGTTCGACCGCTTCCACGTTCCGGTGCTGCGCTATCTCGTCGCCCGGGTAGCCGACCGGACCGCTGCGGAGGACATGGCTGCGGAGGTGTTCGTGGAGGTCGCGCAGCGGCTGCCGCGGTTTCGAGGCGACGGCGGCCAGTTCGGCAGGTGGCTGTTCACCATCGCGCGCCACGACATTGTCGACGTGCGCCGCGCCGCCCGGCGCCACACTGTGCTGCCGGTCGCGCAAGTCCCCGATCAGGTGGCCGGAACTGATGTGTCCGACGAGGTGGTGCGCCGGCTGGAAGGTCAGCGGCTGGCGCGCGCCCTGCGCAACCTCACCAACGACCAACGCGACGTGGTCGTTCTCAAGTTCGCCGCCGGATTGTCCAATCCGGAGGTGGCCGCGGTCCTGGACAAGCCGGTCGGGGCCGTCAAGAGCCTGCAGCACCGCGGCCTGATGGCTCTGCGGCGAGCTCTCGAGGGCGAGGAGGTGGACTCGCCGTGACCGATATCCACTCCGACGACGACGATCGCGAGATCGTCCGCCGGCTGGAGGTCGCATGGGCCGTGGACCCGAGCGAGAGCGCGCGCGCCGAGGCACGTGACCGGGCCATCGCTCGACTCGGCCGGGCGAGCGGTCGGCGGCGCCGATGGGTGCCATGGGTGGCGGCAACCGCCGTGACCGTCCTCGTCGCAGCGGTCCTGACGAGCATCCCGGGCGCACTGCCGGGTGACCCCGGCTACCCGGTCAAGCGAGGTTGGGAAAGCCTACGGCTCGGCCTTGCCGGCGACATCCGGGCCGAGACGCGCGGCTGGCTCCAGGTGGCGCAGAGCCGGCTCGCGGAGACCGTCCGCGCGCAGGGCGAAGGACGCACCGAGGCGCTGCAGGTGCTGCTGGACGACTACGTGGTGGCCGTCGCCGAGGTCGAGGACCGGCTCGGCACAGTCGAGGACCCGGCGCTGTCCGACCAGGTCGGTCGAGAGCTGCTCACGCACGAACGTGTGCTCTCCTCGCTGCTCGAGGTCGTACCGGAGCCCGCTCGCCCGGGGTTACAGCGGGCGTTGGATGCCAGCCGTCGTGCCCACGGCGGTCCACCCGACGCGCCACCCGGGCTGGACCGGGCACCGCCGCACGGCCCCGACCGATAAGGCCGTATCCGATCCACGTCCACGGCGCTGTTCCTGCAAGGAGGAGCAGACCGGCGGACAGGGTGATCGACATGAGCACGAGAGTGATGGTCGCAGCGATGTCGGCTGGGACGGTGGCCGTTCTGGCAGGGATCTCGGCCACGGCCGTTCCGACATCGCCGCAGAGCGACGACGGGTGCGACGGTCCGCCACGCCTGAGTGAGGTGACCGGCACGTTGCAGCGCGACGACGGCACCTTCACCGTCGGCGGGACCGAGGTCGACTTCGGCCCGGACTGGTATCTGAGCCAGACCCAGGCGGCCCATGACTACGACGGCGACGGGTCCGCCGAGACTCTGCTCATGGAGTTCACGGGCCTGGCCGGCGCGACGGTCACCCTCGACACCGACCAGCCAGGTCCCGGTGGCGACCGCGACGTCTACACCGTGAACGGCGTGCCCTACCGGGCGCTCGACGGGTGCCCGCCGCCGTGGGCCGGCGGCCCCGGAGGTGACGGACCAGCGACGAACCGACCGACTGGCTGGGCCCCCGACCGCGACAACCCCCGGTTGGCGGGTCCAGCCTTCGCACGCGACATGCGGTCCTGGGCTGGCTGTGTCGCGAAGGCGGCGCCGCAGCACGATCCTTCGTTGGGTCCGTTCGATCCGGCAGCCAGATGTGGCGAGAAGCCGACACCGCCGCCGGAAGCGGACCGCTGAGCCAGCTACACCCGGCGCGCGTTCCTGGACCGTTCAGGCGGACCCCCCGGCTGCTGTCGAGATCACTGCAAGACAGGCTAGGGTGGTGCTTCGTCCCTACGCCGAGGTGCTCCGACATCCGGGGGCGGTCGCCTTCTCGGCATCGGGCCTGGTGGCGCGGCTGCCCATGTCGATGATGGGCATCGGGATCGTGCTCGCCGTCTCTGCCCACACCGGCTCGTACGGACGCGCCGGACTCGTCGCCGGCACTGCGCTGCTCGCGCAGGCCGCAGGGGCGCCGCTGCAGGCCCGGCTGGCGGACCAGTTCGGACAGCGCCGGCTGCTGCTTCCCGTCCTGGGCCTGCACGCGGTCAGCCTGGGCTCGTTCATCCTGCTCGTCGGGCGAGCGCCGCTGATTGCGCTCGTCGCGACGGCGGCGCTGTCCGGCGCCACGCTGCCGATGTTCGGGACGATGGTGCGGGCGCGGTGGGCGTACCTCTACACCGGGACACCACGGCTGCACACCGCCTATGCCCTGGAGTCGGTGCTCGACGAGGTCGTCTTCGTCGTCGGACCCATCGTCGCCACCATCCTCGCGACCGCCGTGCACCCACTGTCCGGGCTGGTCACCAATCTGGTCCTCACGCTCGGCGGCGGGCTACTGTTCGCCGCGCAGCGCACCACCGAGCCGCCCGCGAAGCCTCGGACTCTGCACGTGGCGCCCGACCCGCTCCCGGTGCGCACGCTGACGTGGGTTGTCGCGACATTCACCTTCATGGGCGCCATCTTCGGCTCGATCGAGGTGGTCACGGTCGCGTTCGCGGAGGAGTCAGGGGCGATCGCAGCCTCGGGACCGGTGCTCGCCGCCTACGCGGCGGGCAGTCTCGTCGCCGGCCTCGTGGTCGGCGCCGTGCACTGGCGCACCGGCCCGCGGCGACGCTTCGTCGTCGGCCAGGCCGTCATGGCCGCGGCACTGGTGCCGCTTCCGTTCGTGAGCTCCATACCGCTGCTGGCCGTCGTCGTGTTCGTCGCCGGAATGGCGATCTCGCCGACGCTGATCGCCGGCTTCTCATTGGTGGAGGCCGAGGTGCCGCAGAGCCGTCTCACCGAAGGGCTGGCCTGGATCTCGACCGCACTCAACATCGGAGTCGCGATGGGCGCCGCAGTCGCCGGGCCGGTCATCGACGATCGCGGCGCCTCGCTCGCCTACGTGGTCGCGCTCGGCAGTGGTTTGCTCGCCGCCGCGGCGTGCGCCGTCGGCATCGTCGTGGACCGACCGAAGGCGCGTGAGAGCGTGTGACGCCATGACCTGGCGAAACTGGGCTCGTACCGTCGAGGCGACACCGGCCCGGACCGCCGTCCCCGACGATGCGGCCCAGATCGCCGCTGTTCTCCTCTCGGCGCGACGCGACGGCCTGCGGGTCAAGCCGGTCGGCGCCGGGCACAGCTTCACGCCGGTCGCCGCCACCAGCGGCGTGCATGTCCGTCTCGACAAGCTGACCGGTCTGGTCGGCGTCGACGTCGACCCGGCGACCGGTCACGGCCTGGCAACCGTTGCCGCCGGCACACCTCTGCATCTGTTCAACGCCGAACTGGCACGGCACGGGCTGGGCCTGGCCACCATGGGCGACGTCGCCGTGCAGACCGTCGCGGGTGCGGTCGCGACGGGCACCCACGGTACCGGCCGGGACGTCGCCGGGCTGTCAGCACAGGTCGCCGGTCTCGAGATCGTGGTGCCCGACGGATCCGTCGTCCGCTGCACACCCGACCACGAGCCGGCGATGTTCCAGGCCGCCCGGCTCGGGCTCGGCGCCCTGGGCATCGTCACGGCGCTGACGTTCCGGGTCGAGCCGGCCTTTCTCCTGCACGCCGTCGAGGAGCGCGGCAGCCTGGACGAGATCCTGGACCGCTTCGACGAGTACGCCCAGAGCGAGCACGTCGAGTTCCACTGGCTGCCGTTCACCGACGCCGTCCAGCTCAAGCGCAACCACCGGACCGCCGGTCCACCTCGCCCTCTTGGCAGGTTGCGCGCGTGGTGGGAGGGCGACGTCGTCGAGAACGCAGGCGTCGGTCTGATCCAGCGGGTCACCCGGGCGATGCCCCGCGCCACCCGGGTCGTCAACGCCACGGGCGCGAAGCTGATCTCCCGCCGCGACTACGTCGACGCTGCGCCATCGGTCTTCACCAGCATCCGCCGGGTCCGATTCCACGAGATGGAGTACGCGCTGCCCCGCAGAGCCGCCGTCGCCGCCCTGCGGGAGCTCCGCCAGCTGACGACGAACGGGCCGTGGCGGATCGCGTTCCCGGTCGAGGTGCGGCTGGCACCGGGCGACGACGTGTGGCTTTCGACCGCCTATCAACGCGACACCGTCTACGTGGCCTGCCACGCCTACCCGCGGACGGACTACCAGGGCTGGTTCGCGGCTGCCGAAGAGCTCTTCGCCTCCTACGAAGGCCGGCCGCACTGGGCCAAGTTGCACACCCGGTACGCCATGTACCTCGACGAGCTCTACCCGAGGATGGACGACTTCCGCGCTGTTCGTGACCGGGTCGACCCGGACCGGACGATGGACAACGAGTACCTGCACCAGGTCCTGGGGGGTTGACGGGCGAATTCCGTAGGCGCTCCCGGCATGGCGGCTTGGTGCGGGGAGGCTCTCGGGTCACGATGGGGTTCAGCCGTGCACGGGAGGTACGAGGATGCGGGAGCTGCGACTAGTCGCCGTGAGCGAGGACGGCGCCCACCTCATCCTCCGTACCGAGGGCGAGGAGTCCCCGATGGCACTACCGGTCGACGAACGTCTGCACGCCGCCATCCGTGGCGACCGCGCCCGCCTTGGTCAGCTGGAGATCCAGCTCGAAAGCCAGCTGCGCCCGCGCGACATCCAGGCCAGGGTGCGGGCCGGCGAGAGCGTCGAGTCCGTGGCAGCAGCGGCCGCGGTGCCTCTGGATCGCGTGATGCGCTACGCCGGGGCGGTGCTGGCCGAGCGGGAGCACGTCGCCGGCCGGGCCCGCCGGGCCACCGTGCGACGCATGAACGGCGACGGTCCCGCGCCCACCCTCGACGACGCCGTCACCAGGTGGGTCGGCCAGTCGTCGGTCGATCCCGAGACCGTGGTCTGGGACGCCTGGCGCCGTGACGACGGTCGCTGGCAGGTCAGCGCCAGCTGGCGCAGCGGCTCCGATCCACAGTCGGCGCGGTTCGCGTTCGACCCCGCCGGCCGCTCGGCCTCTCCCGACGACGACCAGGCGCGGGCCGTCGCCGGTGATCGGCCGCCGGAGCCGGTCATACCGCCCGGGCCGGCCCGCCTGTCGGTGATCCCCAGGGTCGTCGCAGAGGTCGACGATCCGGCCACGGGAGAGCCCTCGCTGGTCGCTGGTCCGACCGTCATCGACGTCAGCGCCGACGGCGTTGACGAGTACCCGGTCGGCGATCCCGCCGACGACCAGCCGACGGCGCCGGTGCCGGTGGCCGGCCGGACCCGCCGAGACGCGGCCGGCCGCAACGGCCGGCGGCGCAACGGGGCGCGAACGTCCCAGCCGCGTGACGACCTGTGGGCGCCGCCGGCCGCCGACGAGCGGCCCACCAGCGACCGGCTGCGCCTGACCGACATCGCCAACCGGGTGGAGGTCGAGGACGACGACCCGCCGGCCGATCCTGTGCCCGCGACACCGGCCCCCGGGGGGCGCGCAGCCTCGGCACGATCCCGCCGGCCGAGCGTGCCGAGCTGGGACGAGATCATGTTCGGCCGCCGCCGCAAGCCCGACTGAGCGGGCGTCGTTCAGTCCCAGGTCTTCTCGGCCCGACCGCCTCGACGATGGCGGTTGCCCAGGTCGCCCGTACCGACCGACAGGAACAACGACGACGGATCCGGCAATCGCGCAGGTCGCGCCGTCCAAGATCGCAATTGTTCCTGTCGATCGGTACGCCCGCGCTCCTGCGCCGTCAGCCGTCGACGACCTGGCCGCTGAGCGCCCTCCTGGCCGCATCGAGGTCCCCGACGCAGATCACGGCGTGGAACTCCTGGGCGGAGACGCGAACGGGTAGCAGCAGCTCCACGTTGACGCCGGCGTCGGCGAGCTTGCGGAACGTCGCCGCCCCGGCCCCGGGGACGTTGTCCATGCGCACGGCGAGTGCCTGGCGCTCGGTGAACTCGATGCCCGCGTCCTCGAGCGCCGTCCGCGCCGCCGCCTCGTCGTCGGCGACGAACGCGACCGTGCCACCCTCACCATGCGTGCTACCACACAGGACGAGGTTGACCCCGCGGGCCGCCATCGCCTCACACAGGCCGGCCAGCTCGCCGGGCTGGTTCGTGAACTCCACCGTGAAGGCGCTCATCGTGCTCTCCTCCTCCAGACCGCTCAGGGCCGAACGTACTCTCCGCGTCCGGGCACCGGAACACGTCAGCCGGCCACGTCGGGGAACGGGATGGGTGCCGGTGAGACCCCGCTGACGCCGGCGCTGGCTGAGGTCATCATCGGTCGGTGATGGCGGCGACAGAGCACCTCGTAACCCACGACGCCGCCATCTCCCGGTACCACGGTGTCGCCGACGACGACCTGCTCACCCTCGACGACCATCACACCGTCGATCGTCCGCGCGTTGTGCGTGGCCCGCTTGCCGCACCAGCACAGCGCTTCGAGCTGGAGCGTGTGCACCCGGTCGGCCATCTCGACCATGCGTGCCGATCCGGGGAACAGCCGGGTGCGGAAGTCGGTCAGGATGCCGAACGCGACCACAGATCCAGCTCGGGTGCACCTCGACGGCGGGTACCTCGAGCCCGAGCCGGCTGGACACCCGCGCCGCACCGGCCCGGTCGTGAGCGGACAGGATCAGGCCCACCAGGCCGCGCTGCCGGTAGTTGTAGTCCATCTGCAGCGCCAACGTGGACTTGCCGCAGTCCATGGTTCCGGTGAAGAAGACGAGCTCCGCCATGCGTTCCGGTCAGCCCTCCGTCACCAGGAGCGGGACGAGCATCTCAGCAGCGCTCAGCGCCCCGTGCAGTCCGACCAGGGTCGCTTCGACCGGGAAGACACTCCGCATCTCCACGGCACAGTTCCCGTTGACCGAGACCACGACATCCCCGATCCGGTCGAGCACTCGGGCCTCGACCGCACCGAACCAGTGCGCGGACACCGCCTCCTCCCGCAAGCGGACGACGGCACGCTCGCCCAAGACGGCCTGCCACGCCGCCAGCACGTCGTCCGCGGCCCCGGGCTTGGCGTACACGTGCCGGAACCGGGCCTCTCCTCCGACCAGCGCGACGCCGGCCCGCAACGCCGGCACGTCGTCGACGTCGATCCGGTCGGCTGGCTCCACGTCGACCATGCCGTGGTCCGCGGTGACCACCAGGACGGTGCCGTGCGGCAGCGCGTCGTGAAGGTCCTCCGCGAGGTGGTCGACCATGGCGAGCTGGTACTGCCACGCCGCCGAGGCGCAGCCGGCTTTGTGGCCGGTGAAGTCGAGGTCTCCGTCGTACACATAGACCAGGGCCAGGTTGTCCGCCGCTCCGGTCGCCGCCGCCGCGACCCGCTCGCCCAGGCTGTCCGCGCCGCGGAAACCCGGGCCCCGCAGGCCGACGGTCGTCAGCCCGGAGGTCCGGAACCGGCGCTGGCCCACCACCGTGACCGCCACGCCGGCCCGTCCGGCCCGTTCGAACATCGTGGGGTGCGGCTGGTACGCCACCGGGTCGACGGCCGGGTCCCACTTGAGCGCGTTCAGCAGCGAGTTCCCGCCGGGCAGCCGCGTGGTGTAGCCGAGGACGCCGTGCCGTCCGGGCGGCAGGCCCGTGCCGAAGCTGGTCAGGCTTGTGGCCGTCGTCGTCGGGCTGCCGACCGTGATCGCGCGCCCGCTGAGGGAGCTCAGGAACGGCGCCTTCGTCGGATGTGCGCGCAGGAGATTCCAGCCCAGCCCGTCGACCAGCAGGACGCAGTACCGGTGGGCGACGGGCAGGCCGAGGACGTCGTGCTCCCCTGCTACCCCGAGCGCAGCCAGGACCGACGGGAGAACGTCGGCCAATGACGATTCGCCGTAGCGGGGCAGGACCAGGCCGTCGGCCCGACTCACCGCACCCGCACCGTAGCCGCGGACAGGGCGCGGGCGAACGTGAGCATGTCCTCGACCCGGCTGCCGCCGTCTGCGGCCTCGCTCACCCGCAACGTGAAGTCGTCGGAGGTCAAGGCGCCGGTGTAGCCGTGGTCGGCCTCGCAATCGGGGTCGCCGCAGCCCGCGGGCTCGAGATCGACCCGGCTCATCGCACCCCATCCGACCGTGAGCACCACCTCGCGCGCCGGGTCGCCGACGCGGTAGGACGCCGGTGAGGTCACCGTCCTGCTCACCACGACCGACGAGACCCGGTCCAGCGGCACGGCCTCCGTGGACGTGGTCGCGTACGGCAGTGGATGCCCCTCGTCGGAGGGGTACTCGTCGGTGTGACCGACGACGAGCCGCGTGGGGGTCAGCACCAGTACGCTGACGTGCCGGCGCAGTTCGTCACGGTCGAAGTGTGGCTCGTGGTGGACGACGTAGGACTGGACGGGCTCCCCGGCAAGGGCCGTCTCCAGCGTGTCCTCAACGAGGTTCGGGTAGTAGCCGGCCTGCTGGATGGCGAGGCGAAGGCCTTCGTGGGTGCCCGTATCGGCCATGGACTCCATCCTTGCACGCGCCTGTCACCCCAGGCGGCGCACGTACCAGTCCGAGCGCGGGCCCGGCGGAGCTGTCCGGGCCGAGGCGTTGACGACCGCGAGACCGTTCGGTGCGACGAGAACCGGGCTCAGCTCGAGGTCGGCGACCTCGGGCAGATCGTCGGTCAACCTCGACATCCGATGCAGCAGATCCTCGACTGCTGCGACGTCGGCGACCACGCTGCCCTGGTAGCCCAGCAACAAGGGTGCGGCCCTGACCTCGCGCACCATCTCGGCCGCGTCGACGTCGGTCAACGGCGGGATGCGGTACGACAGGTCGCCGAGAAGCTCCGTCGCGACGCCGGACACGCCGAACGAGACGACCGGCCCGAACAGCGGGTCCTCCCAGGCACGCACGCCGACCGGGACTCCGGCGGGAGCCATGGGCTGGACGACGAATCCTGCGCCGACCGGGTCGGCCAACGTGCGGGTCAGCGTGGCCCACGCATGGCGCATCTCGTCCGGCGAACCGATGTTGCGCCAGACGTCGGCCAGATCCGGACGGTGTCGTAGGTGCGCCGCGGTCGCCTTCAGCACGACGTTCCAGCCCAGCCGTTCCCCCGCCTGGACTGCGTCGTCGACCGTGGCGACGGGAGCCGTCTCGAGCAGGTCGATGCCATAGCACGCCAGCAGTTCACGCAGCATTGGACCCTCGACGACACCGCCCGCCGGATCAAGCGCCAGCATCTTCGCGACGACCGCGCCGGCGGCGTCGACATCACAGCCGTCGACGTAGGGCGCGTGACCATGCGGACGTGCGCGCCACGCTGCGTAGGCCGTGACGTGGGCAAGCGCGCGGGCGGCCTCCTCGGGCGACGGGTACGACGGCACCGACCCGCGCCGTAGCACACCCTGAGCGTCCACCAGGCGCAACGCCTCCGGCACGCCCCCGCTGCCCAGGAACGTCGTCACCACCGGCTTGGTGCCGCCCGCCGTGACCGCGGCGAGGACCCGAGCCACCTCGTCGCCCCGCGAGGAGTGGAGCGTCGGTGCGAACACCACGAACGCCGCGTCGACCCCGGGGTCCGCCACGATGCGCACCATGGCTCGTTCGAAGTTCTCGGCCGACGCACCCGGCCCGAGATCGAGCGGGTCGCCGACGACGTCCAGTCCCGCGCTGACCGCAGCGTCCGCCGCGAGCAGTCCCAGCGCATCCGAGTTTCCCACGATCGCAACCCGCCGCCCGCGCGGCAGCGGCTGGTAGGCCAGGACCTGGGCGACGTCGAACATCTCCGCGAGCGTTTCGACCCGGATGACGCCTGACTGCCGGAACATCGCATCGAGCGCGGCCACCGGAGCCTCGGTCGGTCGCACCGTGTGCCCCAGCGGCACGCCCTGGGTCGAGCGTCCGCTCTTCACGGCCACGACCGGCTTGGCGGACGCGACCCGGCGGGCCAGCCGGGAGAACTTGCGCGGGTTGCCCAGCGACTCCAGGTACAGCAGCACCACCTCGGTCGCCGCGTCCTCCTGCCAGTACTGGAGCAGGTCGTTGCCGGAAACGTCGGCCCGGTTGCCGGCCGAGACGAACGTCGACAGACCCAGTCCCCGGTCCGCAACGGCTTGCAGGATCGCGGCTCCCAGGGCGCCGGACTGGGAGAAGAACCCGACCCGACCCGGCGGCGGGATCACCGGGGCCAGCGATGCGTTGAGCGAACAGCCAGGATCGTTGTTGATGATCCCCAGGCAGTTCGGGCCGACCACGCGCATGCCGTGGGACCGCGCGATCCGCACCAGTTCGGCCTGCCGCTCACGTCCCTGCGGGCCGGTCTCTGCGAAGCCGGCCGACACCACGACCAGGCCCCGCACCCCCTTGTCGGCGCAGTCGTGCACCACACCGAGAACGGCCTCGGCGGGAACGGCGACCACGGCGAGGTCGACCGCTCCGGGCACGTCGCGCACTGTCGGGTACGCAGGCACACCGGAGACCGCGGCGGCCGCCGGGTTCACCGCGTACACCGGCCCGGTGAAACCGCCACGCACCAGGTTGCGGACCAGTGCCTGACCCGCCTTGTCGCGTGACCGGCTGGCACCGACGACCGCCACCGAGGCCGGCCGGAGCAGGCGCTGGATCGAGCGCGCTTCGGCGCGGTGTTCGCGCGCTGCCATGACGTCCAACGAGTCGTCCGTGGGCCCGATCTCGAACTCGACGTGGACCACCCCGTCGGCGAACGTGTTGCCGACGGTGTACCCCGCGTCACCGAAGACAGTGATCATCTTCTGGTTGCCGGGCAGTACATCCGCGACGAACCGCCGGATGCCGCGCGCGCGGGCCGCCTGGGCGAGGTGCTCCAGCAGGACACTGCCGACGCCGCGGCCCTGGTGGGCGTCCTCGACCAGGAAGGCCACCTCGGCCTGGTCGGCGTCCAGGCGTTCGTAGCGGCCGACGGCGATCATGTCCTCGCCGGTGAGCAGGATCAGCGCCACCCGGTCCCTGTGGTCGACGCTGGTGAAACGCTCGATGTCACGGTCGGACAAGGTCGGGTACGGCGCAAAGAACCGATTGTACTTCGACTCGTCGCTGACCCGGTCGTAGAACTCGACCAGCCGGTCCGCGTCGTCGCGGCGGATCGGCCTCAGGTGTGCCGTGGCGCCGTCGGACAAGACGACATCGGCCTCCCAGTGCGCCGGATACGGCGCCGAGGGGCCCGGCGTGTCCACGATGCGACAGTAACGCCACGCGAGCCGCTCAGACGGCGAAGATCCGCAGCGACGGAGCCAGCCGGCGAAGGTCGTCGGGGGCGCTTGTCACCACCACGTCGCCTCGCTGGGCCGCACATATCACGACCGACGCGTCGATGACGTCCGCCGTCCCCGTGAGCGCACACAGGACGCCCGAAGCACGCGCAGCCGGTTCATCCAGCGCGACGATGACGGTGCCCGACGACGCGAGCATTGGTGAGAGCCGCACCTGCCTGCCGCCACCACGCCATGCCTGCGCGAGCACCCCTGCCGGAATGCTGATGGACCGGCCATGTCTCTCCGCAGCGTCGAGCAAAGCTGTGACGAACCGGTGCCGGCGCTCGATCGCGATCAAGGCACCCGTGTCGAGCGTCATCCCTTCCACGGAATTCCCAGCACCTCATGCGCCCAGCGGTACGCGTCCTCACCGGGCTCACCGTCTTCGGCGATCATGTCGGCGACGAGATCAGCGAGCGTGTCCTGACTCGACACGCGACGTAGCGCATCCGCCACGTAGCCCGACACGCTCGCTGCGTGTCCGTCAGCGACTGCCTGCCTGGCCTCCTCGACGAGCTCGTCAGGAAGACTCACGGTGATCTTCGTGGTAATACCCGAATCATACTGCACGGTCCTGCAACGGGACCTCCTCCACGACCGTCGGATCGGCCCATCCAGGCGCGTCGGATAACCGCCGATCCGGTTGTCCACAGCCGAACTCGTGAGTCGCTGCGCGGACGTGCCGGGCGAGGCGGCAAGAATGGGCAACGCCCGCCCAGCCCGTCCGAGGAGCCCGCCGCGATGGCCCGTCGTAGTACCAGGACGCCGCCCCCCGAGGACATCGAGGAGACCATCCTCGACGTCGACGTCGCCGAGGAGATGCGAGGCAGCTTCCTCGAGTATGCGTATTCCGTCATCTACTCCCGGGCGATCCCCGACGCGCGTGACGGCCTCAAACCGGTCCAGCGGCGGATCCTGTTCCAGATGAACGAGATGGGCCTGCGGCCGGACCGAGCCCACGTGAAGTGCGGGCGGGTCGTCGGCGACGTCATGGGCAAGCTCCACCCGCACGGCGACGGCGCCATCTACGACACGCTGGTCCGGATGGCCCAGCCGTGGGCCATGCGGGTGCCCCTGGTCGACGGGCATGGCAACTTCGGCTCTTTGGATTCCGGCCCGGCTGCGTACAGATACACCGAATGCCGGCTGGCGGAGCCCGCGACCCTGCTAACGGGGTCACTCGACGAGGACGTCGTCGACATGGTGCCGAACTACGACGGCACCTATGAGCAACCGGACGTGCTGCCGTCGGCTTTCCCGAACCTGCTGGTCAACGGCGCGAGCGGCATCGCCGTTGGCATGGCGACGAACATGCCGCCGCACAACCTCGGCGAGGTCGTCGAGGCCGCCCGGCACCTGCTCGCGCATCCCGACGCCACGCTCGACGACCTGATGCGCTTCGTCCCAGGGCCTGACCTGCCCACCGGCGGGCGGATCGTCGGGCTCGGCGGGATCCGCGAAGCGTACGAGACCGGACGGGGCTCGTTCCGTACCCGCGCCACCGCTCGGGTCGAGAGCATCACCGCGCGCCGGCAGGGCATCGTCGTCACCGAGCTGCCGTACACCGTCGGCCCCGAGCGGGTGCGCGAGCGGATCGCTGACCTGGTCCGCAGCAAGAAGCTGCAGGGCGTCAACGACGTCGAGGACTACACAGACCGCAACACCAGCCTGCGCCTGGTGGTCGAGCTGAAGAGTGGGTTCGTCCCGGAGGCAGTCCTCGAACAGCTTTACAAGCTGACCCCGCTCGAGGAGTCGTTCTCGATCAACAACGTCGCGCTGGTGGACGGTCAGCCGCGCACCCTGGGCCTCAAGGAGCTGCTCGAGGTCTTCATCGCGCATCGCCTCGACGTGGTGCGCCGCCGGTCCGAGTACCGACGGCGACGCAGGCAGGAACGCCTGCACCTGGTCGACGGCCTCCTGGTCGCACTGCTGGACATCGACGAGGTCATCCAGGTGATCCGGACCAGCGAGGACTCGACGGCCGCCCGCCAGCGGCTCATGACGGTCTTCGACCTCTCCGAGGCGCAGGCGCGCTTCATCCTCGACACGCAGCTGCGCAAGCTCACCAAGTACGACCGGCTGGAGCTCGAGAGCGAGGGCGAGCGGCTTCGTGGCGAGATCGCCGAGTTGACGGCGATCCTCGACGACCCGGCCCGGCTGCGGCATGTCGCCTCCGCTGAGCTCGCCGAGGTCGCCGCGGCGCACGCCACACCCCGCCGCACCGTGCTGCTCGAGTCCGCCGGTCAGCCGGCCGTCACCGCGGTCTCCGCGATGGAGGTCGCCGACGATCCGTGCCGTGTGCTGCTCTCGTCGACGGGCCTGCTGGCCCGCACGACATCCTCGGACCAGCCGCCGGAAGGGGGCAAGCGGGCCAAGCACGACGTGGTCGTCTCGTCCGTGGTCACGACGGCGCGGGGAATCGTCGGCGTGGTCACCTCGACCGGCCGCCTGCTGCGGTTGTCGGTGCTCGACCTTCCGGCATTGCCGCCGACCGCCCAAGTCCCGACGCTGGCCGGTGGCGCAGCGCTGAAGGAGTTCCTGGACCTGGCGCGCGACGAGCACGTTCTCTGCCTGACCACCTTGGACACCGGTTCGGGCGGCCTGGCGGTGGGCACTGAACGCGGCGTCGTGAAGCGCGTCGTCCCCGACCACCCGACCAACAAGGACGCGTGGGACGTGATCCGCCTCGACGACGGCGACCGCGTGGTCGGCGCGGCCGAGCTCCGCACCGGGTCCCTAGACCTCGTCTTCGTCACCTCCGACGCACAGCTGTTGCGGTTCGCCGCCGGATCGGTGCGGCCGCAGGGGCGAGGCGGCGGCGGGATGGCCGGCATCAGGCTGGCAACGGGCGCCCGGGTCGTGTTCTTCGGGGCCGTCGATCCGCACGGCGCCTCGGAGGTGGTGACGGTCGCAGGCTCGTCGGCGGCCCTGCCGGGCACGCAGAGCGGCACCGTCAAGGTCGCGCCCTACGACGAGTACCCGGCCAAGGGCCGTGCCACCGGCGGTGTCAGGTGCCACCGCTTCCTGCGTGGCGAAGACACGCTCCTGCTGGCCTGGGCCGGTGCCGCACCCGCCCGCGCGGCAGCGGCCAGCGGCGTGCCGATCGCCCTGCCCGACGCCACCGGCCGCCGTGACGGGTCGGGCACGCCCGCACCGCAGGTGATCGCCGCTGTCAGCGGGCCCTAGCGTGACGGTCTCGGTCCGCAGTCCCGCAGGGTGGCCCGGTGGAAGCAAGCCCAGCTGACCGGGAAGCAATCGATGTTCCGCCGCCGCATCGGGAGCTCAGGCGCCTGGAGCCGCTGATCGGCACCTGGCATGTCCACCACCACAGTCGCTACGAGGGCAGGGCCCTGGATCATCGCGCCGGCCTTCGCCCGTGCCCGGTGTACCGAACGACAGGAACAACGACGGTGCGGAGGGGGACTTGTCCCGATATGACGGGGAGCCTTTCGCGTTGTTCCTGTCGTTCGGTGCACCGTGGCATCGAGCCGGTGGCCGAGCGTCCTCGACTCCACACACGCGCGAGGGGGACGATGTGCCTGACGCCTACACGAGCGTCCGAGGCCGACCCTGCGGTCATCGAGCGAGTCGGCGACGCGACGGAGTTGCGCGGCTCCGACCCGCAGCCGAGGCGATGCATGACTCCTACTCGATGCTGCCGGTTCTTCGAACACGTCGCCTTCGCCAGCCTGACGCACGCAACCCGGGTAGTGGGTTCGAGCGGCCGCACCCGACCTGACAGGCTGCACCCATGCACAAGCACGCCGGCCGCATGGTCGTGGCCGTCGCCCTGGTAGCGCTCGGTGGGTGCTCCTCAGCCGCGGATGGCGGCGACGACCATCCGGCCGATCCGCAGGCGAGACTCGACGCGGCGGGCGACATCCTCGACCGCACTCAGGGTGTCCGTTTCAACGTCCAGGGTGACGGACTGCCCTCCGAGGGAACCGTCGTCGTCAGCGCCGAAGGTGTCGCCGTTCCGCCGGCGTCGTTCGACGGCGACGTACGGATCACGACCGCCGGGCTGGCGGCGACCCTCGGTGTCATCTCCGTGGGCGGCGAGCTCTGGGCGAGGCTCCCGTTCGCGAACGACTTCGCGCGGGTCGACGCCGGCTCCCTCGGCTTCGGAGACCCGGGCGCGCTGATCGACCCCGATCAGGGCGTCAGCCTCCTGCTGAAATCGGGCAGCCAGGTGACTGCGGGCGACCAGGTGCGCGTCGACGGACAGGTTCTCGACCAGGTCGAGTCGGTGCTGCCGGGAAGCCTGGTCGGAGACGTGCTCACCATCGCCGATCCTGCTGCCGACGTGCACGCGCTCTGGTCGCTCGATCCGGGGTCTGGCGAACTGCGCCGGGCAGTGCTCACCGGACCGTTCTATCCCTCCGGCGGCGAGCAGACCTACACGGTGCGGCTGACGGACTACGACGAACCCGTCGAGATCAGTGCGCCGTCCAGCTGAGAGCGGCCCCCGGGGGAGCACTGTTCTCACGCTCGGCACGATCGGTGTGCTCCTGGCCGCGGCCGACACGTACGTCGTCGTGCTGGCTCTGCCCGATCTCATGCTGGGCGTGGGCCTCGATGTCGACGAGCTCCAGCGTGCCGCTCCCCTGGTCACGATGTTCCTACTCGGAAATGTGGTGGTGCTGCCGCTGGCCGGTCGGGTGTCTGACGTCGTGGGCAGGCAACCGGTCCTGCTCGGTTCGTTGCTGGTATTCGCGGCCGGCTCGCTTCTCACCGCGTCGGCCGACGGCCTCCCGGGTGCCGTAGCCGGACGGTTCCTACAAGGTTCCGGTGGCGGCGCCCTGGTTCCGGTCACGCTGGCCCTGGTGGCCGACCGGTGGCCCGCCGAGCGCCGTGGTCTCCCGCTCGGCGTGGTCGGAGCGGTTCAAGAGCTGGGCGCCGTGCTGGGCCCGCTGTACGGAGCCCTCGTCCTTGCCATCGCGGACTGGCGGGCGATCTTCTGGGTGAACCTGGCCGGCGGGCTCCTGCTCGCGGCCGGGTTGCGCGCCGCCGCCGTCGGAACGGCGAGCCGACGAACGAGGGACGAGCGAGGAGGTGGGCGTGACCATCACACTGGAACCGGGCGGCGCGACGTCGCCGGAGCTCTGCTCGCAACGGTCGCGGCGGTCACGGGGGGCGTCACACTCATCCGCCCCTCCGTCCTCGAGTCCAGCGTCATGTGGGGCGGGCTCGTGGAGCCGGTCGCGGGCAACGTGCGTTGGACGAGCCCGCTCGCGCTGATGGCGGTCGCCGCCGCCCTCGCCTTCCTCTGGCGCGAGCTCACGGCGAGCCGGCCGATGCTGGACGTCTGCCGCATGCCCGACGTGGTCCGAGCCGCCGATGTGCCGGGTGCGCTGCTGCTGGGCGTCGCGCTGGGCGGGATCGTCCTCGCGTTCGCGGCCGCGGACCCGGCGATCGAGATGGTCGCCCCGGCCGGGCCGTGGCTTCTCGCGGGATCCGCCGTGTCGCTGGCCACGTTCGTCCGGTGGCAGCAACGGGTACGACGGCCGCTGGTGCCACCGTCAGCGGTGAGGGCAACGCCCGCGTGGGGCGCGCTCGTCGTCAGCCTGTTCGTCGGCGCTGCACTGGTGGCCGTGCTGGTCGACGTGCCGGTCCTGGTTCGTACCGTCGTGGACGGCGCCTCCCAGCTCGACGCGGCATTCGTCCTGGTCCGGTTCCTCGCCGCGCTGCCCGTTGGCGCACTGCTCGGTGGCTGGCTGGTCCGGTCGGCGCCGCCAGGACTGATCACCGCCACCGGCATGGGAGCCGCGGCGGCCGGCCTGGCCGCGATGTCCACCTGGGGCGTCGGCTCGATGTCCGGCTGGGGCGACGACGTGGTGCTGGGGGCGACCGGGTTCGGCTTCGGGCTGGCGGTGGCACCGGTGAACGCCGCCCTGCTCGCCGCCACGCCCCGTGACTCGCACGGGATAGCGAGCGCGCTGGTCGTCGCCGCCCGGATGGTGGGCATGCTCGCGGGCCTGTCGGCGCTCACCGCGATCGGCCTACGCCGCCTGTACGCAGTTCAGGCCGGCATCGAGTCACCGGCGGTGACGTGCCCGCAGCGCCCGACGGACTGCGAGCCGTACCAGGCTGCCGTTCGCGAGGCCGTCGTCGAGCAGCTTCAGGTGACGTTCGCCGGAGCCGCGGTGTGCGCGGCTGCGGCGGCGATCACGGCAGCGGCCCTGCTCCGGCGGCGCCTGGAGGCGGTGCCGTCGTGACGGCATGCTCCCGCGTCAGCCTGTCGCTCGACGAGCCGCTGGCAGGCACAGCCCCGGAGGCCACGTCGTGGATCGTCGTCGAGCAGCCCGGGCCGTGGGGTCGCAAGGCGCTCACCCAGTCGCACCTCGACCCCGTGCTCGGCGCCGCTCTCGAGACAGCGGCACATGCGCACGGCGCGCGGGTCGCGCTGGTCCGACGTCCCGGACGGCATCCCGACACCGGTCGGCGGCGGCCGCGCCGGGTCTGGGTCGCCTCGGCCCGGCCTGGCATGACGTGGCTGCTCGGCGGTGAGGTCGACGACGTCGAGGCGCTCGGCGCGCTCGCCTGGTCCGGCCTCGAGTCCGGCGATCAAGAGCTGGTCCGGGCGTCGATCCACGGGCTGAAACCGGAGACCGAACCGCTGCTGCTCGTCTGCACCAACGGACGTCGCGACGTCTGCTGCGCCAACTACGGACGGCCGCTGGCCCTCGCGATGCACGGCCGGCTTCCGGACCGGGTGTGGGAGACCACCCACCTGGGAGGACACCGGTTCGCGCCGACCGCCGTCGTGCTGCCGTTCGGCGTCGCCCACGGCCGGCTCGACGTCGACGGCGCCGTCCAGCTCGTCGAGCAGGCCCGTGCCGGCCGGCACGTCGGCATCGGATATCGCGGCCGTAGCACCTTCTCCCGACCAGGGCAGGCCGCGGAGGCCGCCGTCCGTGATGGCGCGGGCGTCGATGGGTTCGACGACCTCGACGTCGCCACGGTCGAGCAGCGCGCCGCGTCGAGCTGGCGGGTCGTCGTCGCCCACCGCGACGGCAGGCGCTGGTCGGTCGACGTGAGAGCCCGGCCGCTCGACCCGCCGCGCCCGGAGTCCTGTGGCGCCGCCGCCGTCCAGCCGCTGGCGTACGTGGTGGACATGCCGACCATGCAAGAGTGACGCCCATGCCCGACGCCTTCGCCGACGTCCTCGCCGCCAACCGCAGGTACGCCGGCAGCTTTCATCTGGCCGGCCTCGAACCGGTGGCCGCCGCGGGCCTTGCGGTCGTCACCTGTGTGGACTCCAGGATCGAGCCGCTGGCCATCCTCGGCCTGAGGCCTGGCGACGCGAAGATCACGCGGAACGCGGGAGCCCGGGTGACAACCGACGTGCTCCGGACGCTGGTCCTCGTGACGCACCTGCTCGGCGTCCATCGGGTCATGGTCGTCGCGCACACGCAGTGCAAGATGGCCGGCACGACCGAAGCTGAGATCGACGCTCTCGTCAGGGCACAGTCAGGCATCGACACGCGGAGTCTGGACTTCGGGGTGGTGACCGACCAGCGTCGCGCTCTGTCTGATGACGTCCAGCGCATCCGCTCCTGGCCGTTTCTGCCGCCCGCCACGCTGGTCGGAGGGTTCGTCTACGACGTCGGCACCGGTCAGCTCCGCCACGTCGCGTAGGCAGGTGCGGAGCCGGCGGGCCGGGAAGCTGACCGGCCCCGCACCTGTCACCGAGACCGTCCGGCGATGGAGGTCCCACCGGACGCTTCGGCGTCCTACACCTGGCCCCATTCGTGCATGTTCCAGGTGATCTGCGCCTGCGACGGGTTCGCCACCACGCCGTCGACGGTGTCGGACCAGGCCGCCAGCGCCGGGAAGGCGAACAGCGGGATGGTGGCCAGGTCCTCCCAGAGGATCTGCTCGATCTCCTTCATGATCGGCCCCTGCGCGTCGGCGTCGATCGTCTGGTTCAGCTCCGTGTACAGCTCGTCGACCTGCGGGTTGGAGTAGCACCCGTTGTTGTTGCCCTTGCTGTCGGCGTCGCACGCCGACACCGTCGTGAAGTTCGCGCTCGAGGCGGTGACGAGCGCGGAGCCGGCCCAGCCGAACAGCGCCACGTCGTACTGGTTCTGCGTAAGCTCGGTGCCGAAGAACGTGTCCGACCCGGCATCGATGATCTCGAAGCCGGCCTGCCCGCACGAGTCACGGATCAGCTCCACGGTCTGGGTACGCCGCGGGTTCGGCGTCTGGTAGCCCAGCCGCACCTGCAGACCCTCCTGACCGGCCGCGGCCAGCAACGCCTGAGCACCGGCGATGTCGACCTCCTGGAAGTCCTCCGCACCCACACCGTCGATCTGCTCTGCGTAGCCCTGCTGGAACGGCATCGTGTTGCGCACGTCCATCACCACCGCCTCCGGGTTCAGCGGCCGGATCAGGTTCTCCACGATCAGCTCCCGCGGCACACACCGGGCAAACGCCTCACGCAGATCGCGGTCGGAGAACGGGCTGGAGTCGAAGTTGAAGTCCAGGTGCTCATAGGTGAAGTCATCACCGGTGGCCACCTGAATGCCTTCCATCCCCTCCAGCTGGTTGAGGATGTCCGGGTTCGGCTGCGGCTCGACGATCTGCACCTCCAGGTTCTGCAGCGCCTGCGCCTGCTGATCCTGGGTGATGTAACGGATCACGATCGTCGACGAGACCGGCGGGGTGCCCCACCAGCTCTCGTTCGGCACCAACGTCACCGACGCGCCGGCCTCCCACGAGTCCAGCTGGTACGGACCCGAGGACGGCATCAGCGCCGGGTCGAGCAGCTCGCCGGGGTTCATCACCCAGCCGTTGTTGTAGAAGTCGACCGCACCGGTCAGCCCGGCCTCGTCGTCGGCCGCGATCGCGTCGATCAGCTCCGCCTCCGTGAGACCACCCTGCTCGGCAACCGTGTGCGCCGGCATGATCGCGGTGTTCCGACCGGCGACCGCGAGCCAGTCGGCGAACGGCGTGTCGTAGACCAGCGTGACGTCCTTGTCGCCGTCGGCGCACTCCGGCTTCTGGGTCTGGTCCCATCCGGTCGTGCCAGGACTCGAGAACCCGTAGAGGGCGGTGTTCGCGGCCCAGGTGAGCAGGAAGTCGCCGCAGTCGATCTGTGTCCCGTCCGACCAGACCGCTGCTTCGGCGAAGGAGTAGTCCACGGTCAGCGGGTCCTCCGACACGAGTTCGTAGCTGCCGAACTCCTCGTCCGCGGCGGTGAGGCCGTCGGGGGTGTAGTACCAGAAGCCGCGCAACACCTGGTTGAGCACCAGGGCGTTACGGACGGCGTTCTCCGCGGTGGTGTTGTTGTTGAAGGAGGAGAACTCCTGCTCCTGCGCGGCGACGACCTGCACGTCCTGCGTCTGCACGTCCTCCTCCGGCGCAGCGCCCTCGTCATCGTCGCCGCCGCCCCCACCGCACGCGCTGAGCACGAGCGCTGCCGCCGCGAGCGGTGCGACGATGGCGATCCGGGTCCGTCTCGGACCATGCGATGCGTATGTCGTCCTTGTCATGGATCCTCCTCATCAGCGTGCCCTCCACGGACAGGCACGTCGTCAGACAAGTAACGCCGTCGATGAGACCCAGCGGGTATTGATTCGAGACCACTCGAATCCATCGGCACCCAGCGTTCGGCGATCCGGTGCGAGCGCGCGTCCGGGCACTCGACCGGTCTCACGTTGTCAAACGATCGCCGGCTGAACCTCGGCGAAGTGGCAGGCTGAGGGATGGCCCTGGCCGCGGTCGATCAGCGCCGGTTCCTCGGTCGCGCAGATGTCCTGGGCCTTCCAGCAGCGGGTGCGGAACCGGCACCCCGAGGGTGGGTTGACCGGGTTGGGGACGTCGCCGGTGAGCACGATCCGTTCGCGTGTGCGTTCCTTGTGCGGGTCCGGCAGTGGGATGGCCGAGATCAGTGCCTGCGTGTACGGGTGGGCGGCGCGGGTGAACAGGTCTTCGGTGGTGCCGGTTTCGACGATCTTGCCGAGGTACATGACGGCGACCCTGTCGACGATGTGCCGGACCACGGACAGGTCGTGGGAGACGAACAGGTACGTCAGTCCGAGGGCGTCTTGCAGGTCCTCGAGCAGGTTGATGATGCCGGCCTGGATGGAGACGTCGAGGGCAGAGACGGGTTCGTCGAGGATGAGCACCCTGGGGTTGAGAGCGAGTGCGCGGGCGATGCCGATGCGCTGGCGCTGGCCGCCGGAGAACTCGTGTGGGTAGCGGTTGCCGTGTTCGGGGTTGAGCCCGACGGTGCGTAGCAGGTCGCCGACCCTCTCGCGGCCGCCGGTGGCGTAGCGGCCATGGATGTGCAGTGGTTCGGCGATCAGCGCAGAGACGGTCATCCGCGGGTCAAGGGAGGCGAACGGGTCTTGGAAGACGATCTGCAGGTCGCGGCGCAGCGGTTGCACCTGCTTGCGCGACAGCGTGGTCAGGTTGGTGGCCTGTCCACCGGCCGGGTGGTAGTAGACCTCGCCGGATGTGGGTCGGACCAGGCTGAGCAGCAGCCGGGCCGTGGTGGACTTGCCGCATCCGGACTCGCCGACCAGGCCGAGCGTCTCGCGGACGCCGAGGTCGAGCGAGATGTCGCACACCGCATGTACGTCGCCGACCGTGCGCTTGAGGATGCCCTTGGAGCGGACCGGGAAGTGCTTGACCAGGTTCCGTGCCGAGAGCACCGGCGTTGCGGTCTGGGCGACGACGCCGGGCGGTGGGGCGGTCATGGCTGGTCTTCCAGCTCGGCCGGCACCCGGGCATCGACCGCGGTCGGCCGGAACAGGTCGCTGGGCTTGAGCTCGATCAACTGGTCACTGAAGTGGCAGGCGGCGGCGTGCGCCCCGGCCACCGGCACCAGGTCGGGCTCGTGCCCACGGCACTCGTCCTCGGCGAGCGGGCAGCGGGGGGCGAACGGGCAACCCGGGGGCAGGTTCAGCAGCGACGGCGGCGAACCCAGGATCGGGGTGAGCCGCTCACTACGAGCCTGGTCGATCCGGGGCAGCGACCCGAGCAGACCGAGCGTGTAGGGCATCCGCGGCGTGTAGAAGATCTCGTCGATGGTGCCCGACTCGACGAGCTTGCCGGCGTACATGACGCAGACCCGGTCGACGTGCCCGGCGATCACACCGAGGTCGTGGGTGATCAGCACCAGCGCGGCACCGGTCTCGTTCCGTGCGGTCTCCAGCGCCTCCAGAACCTGGGCCTGGACCGTGACATCGAGCGCGGTCGTCGGCTCGTCGGCAATGATCACCTCAGGGTCGTTGGCCATCGCGATCGCGATCACGACCCGTTGCCGCATCCCGCCGGAGAGCTCGTGCGGGTAGGCGTTGACACGTTGCCGCGGGTTGGGGATTCCGACGATGCCGAGCAGCTCCTCGGCCCGGTCCCACGCCTGCTTGCGGCGAACGTCGCCGTGAGCCAGCACCGCCTCAGCGAGTTGCCTGCCCACGGTGTAGACCGGGTTCAGCGAGGTGAGCGGGTCCTGGAAGATCATTGCGACGCTCTTGCCCCGGATGGCGCTGATCGCCGCGTCATCGAGCCCGAGGACCTGCTGGCCGAGCACCAGGGCAGAGCCGGTGACCTGCGCGGTTTCCGGCAGCAGCCCCATCACCGCCAGCGACGTGACCGACTTGCCGGCGCCGGACTCACCGACGATCCCGAGCGCCTCACCGCGCCGCAACTGGTAGGAGACGCCCCGCACGGCCCGCACCAGGCCGTCTGCGGTGGGGAAGGACACGGTCAGGTCCTCGACCTCGAGCGCGACGTCGAGGTCCACGGGAGCGCCCACGTGCAACGCGGTCATCGCCGCACCATCGTCTGTCGAGGGTCGAGAGCATCGCGCAGACCGTCGCCGATGAAGTTGATCGTCAAGCAGATCAGAATGATGAACACACCCGGCGGGTAGAACAGCCAGGGACGAGTGAACGGTGCGGTCCGGGCGGTCTCGATCAGCAGACCGAGCGAGGTGTCCGGCGGCTGGATGCCGAACCCGAGGAACGACAACGCGGCCTCGGCGAGAATCGCGAACGCGACGGCCAGCGTGCCGGCAACGATGATCGGACCGGCAGCATTCGGGATCAGGTGCCGCAGGATGATCCTCGCGTCGGTCGACCCCATCGCCCGGCTCGCCTCGATGAACTCCTGCTCGCGCAGCGAGAGCACCACGCCCCGGACCACCCGGGACGTGCCGGTCCAGATGAACGCCGCGATGACCAGCGCGACCGCCCACCACGTGGTGCCGCCGCGGACGTTGCCGGCTACCGCAGTGACCAGCACCAGCAGCGGCACCACCAGGATCACGTCGACGATCCGCATCATCAGGTTGTCCGCCCAGCCGCGGTAGAGGCCCGCGATCGCGCCCCACAGGGCGCCGAACGTCGTGCTGAGGACGGCAACGGTCAGGGCGACCTTCAACGACTGTTGGGTGCCGCGCATCACCTGGCCCATGACGTCCTGGCCGGCGGTGGTCGTGCCGAAGGGATGGTCCCAGCTCGGCCCGACGCTGGACGGCACACCACGGGTGACTGTGTGGTCGTAGGGCCAGACCATCGGCCCGAGGAACGCGAAGGCCACCACCAGCACGAACACGACCAGGCTGGCAACGGCCAGCCGGTGCCGCACGAAGCGCCGCAGCGCCAACCCGAGCTCGCTGCGCTGTTCGGTCGTGATCGCCTCGGCAGCCGCGCCAGGCCGCGCGCTCGCGGTGCGCGTCTCGATGTCAGCCATACCGGATCCTCGGGTCCAGCACGGCATAGAGCAGATCGGCGACGAGGTTCGCCGCGATCACGATGATCCCGCTGAGCATGAGCCAGCCCATCACCGAGTACGAGTCGTTGCGGCTGACCGACTCGAGGAAGAAGTCACCCAGGCCGCGCCACTGGAACACCCGCTCGATCAAAATGGCGCCGTCGATGGTGCCGGCGATCAGTAGCGCCGACACCGTGGTCAGCGGGATCAGCGCGGTTCGCAAGGCATGCCGGCGCACCACGACCCGGTTTCGCAGGCCCTTGGCTCGGGCCAGGCGGACGTAGTCGCTGTTGAGCACCTCCAGCATCGACGCCCGCTGATATCGGCTCAGCGCCGCGTATGCCGTCAGCATGAGCGCCAGCGTGGGCAAGATCAGATGAGCGGTCGAGTCGGTGAACAACTCCCACGCGCTGAACTCGCGGGTGTCGGCCGAGGCAGCACCGATGGTGGCGAAGCCGGTGCCGAGCTGCTGGTTGGACCAGACCCCAGCCTCCTTGATCAACGAGCCGATCCAGAACGCCGGCATCGCCAGCGCGAGGAATCCCACGAAGGTGAGGGTGTAGTCCACCGTGGAGTACTGCCGCACCGCGCTGGTCACGCCGGAGATGATGGCCAGCCCGATGGCCAGCACGAGTGCGATCACCACCAACCGCAGGGTGACCAGGAACCGGGCTGCGATCTCGGCACCGATGTCGAAGCCGGGGCCTCGCACCGAGGGTCCGAACTTGCCTTGCAGCAGGCCGATGTCGCCGTTGCCGCCGATCCCGGTCATCCACAGCAGGTATCGCTCCGCCACCGACCGGTCGAGGTACAGCCGCGCCTCCTCCGCGGCGATGACCTCCGGTTCCGGTGGTGGTTCCAGGAACCGCAGGTCGGCGAGCGGGTCGCCGGAGATGTCGATCAACAAGAAGCAGAAGATCGACGCGGCGAACAGCACAGGGATCGCCGCCAGCAGCCTGCGCGCCGCGTAGACGACCATGAGCATCCTTCGTCTCGAGGGGGCCGGTTGGTGCTCGGGCGGGGAGCCCCTCAATGGAGGAAAAGAGGCTCCCCGCCCGCGCGATCTTCAGCGGATCGGGCCTACTGGATCGCCCGGCCCCACTCATGGTTGTTGTAGACGCCGCGCAGGCTCTCGCCGGTGTTGTCGCGTACGTTGACGTAACCGTCCGAAGCGAAGATGAAGACCGGCGAGTCGTACATGGGCAACACGTATGCGTCCTGGACCAGGACCTCCATCGCCTGGTTGGCGATCTCCGCAGCCTCGTCCTGGGTCGTTGCGGTCAGCTCCTCGGCGGCCAGCCGGTCCACGTCGGGATTGGTGTAATTGCCGAAGTTGCTGCCGCTGCCGGTCCTCCACTGCTGGTCGGCCTGTCCGACGAACAACGGGCTGCCGCTCCAGCCGAACTGCGCGATGTCGTAGTCCTGCTCGCCCAGCATCTGGCCGAGGGCGTCGGTCGTCTCGATGATGATCTCGATGCCGATCTCGGCCAGATAGGACTGGATCAACTCCATCGATGTGACCCGGGCCTGGTCGGCGGTCGCGCGCAGCCTGAACGGGCCGACCTGCTCACCGTCTCGGGTCAGCGTCGTGCCGTCCAGCACGTACCCGGCGTTCTCCAGGATCTCCAGCGCGGCCGCGGTGTCGCCGCTGCCCTGGCCCGTCTCGGTGACGTGGTCGACGTGGTACGGGCTGCTGGAGTTGAAGACGTGGTTGGTGCGCAGGGTGTAGTCCGGGAACATCTCGCCGAAGTTCTTGGTCGCGATGTCTTCGACGTCGATCGCGGTGAAGATCGCCCGGCGCAGCTCGACGTCCTGGAACGCCGGTACGTCCATGTTGAAGTCGACGTGCTCCCAGCTCGGGCCAGGGAGTATGTGTATGTTGACGTTCGCCAGTTCCCGGATCCCGGATACGACGTCTTCGTTGAGCTGGATCGGCGACCCGCCGTGGATCTCGTCGTTGGCCAGTGCCGGCACCCAGGCGCCCTGGTCGTCGATGACCCGGATGATGTAGGTCTCGAGGGTGGGGTCGATCTCGCCGTACCAGTTCTCGTTCGGCTCTTTGATCACCTGGTTCTCGAAGTCGCCTTCGACGATCCGGTAGGGGCCGCCGGAGAACGTGGGCATGTTCTCCTGGAGCCACTCGAAGTACCCGCCCAGCTGGACGGGGTCGTCGATGTCGAAGCCATTCTGCTCGGCCACATGTGCCGGCATCAGGCCGCCCGCGATGCTGTCGACGTTGAGGAACCCGAACCACTCCGGGTCGTACTCGCCCTCCTTCATCGTGACCGTGACCGTCTTGCCGTCGGCTGAGCCCTCGATGCTCTCGACCCGGTCGTAGGGCGCTGTCGCCCGTGACCGGCACCCTTCACAGTGGCCCTCCTCCGGGCTCGTACCGAGCTTCCAGCTCACGACGAAGTCGTCGGCGCTGATCGGGGTCCCGTCGTCCCACTCCGCCTCGTCGCGGAGGACGTACTGCCAGCTCTGTGGGCTCTCGGTCAGCAGCTCCGGCTCTGACGAGAACAGGTCCATGTTGAACAGGTACGTCTCGCGGTCGGGCGCGAACATGCCGGTGTGCGGGTAGATCCCGTGCAGCATCTGGAGGGTGTAGACCGAACCTCCCTCCGGCGAGTAGGCGTTCCACCCGGTGGGCTTGGACACGACCAGCCAGGTGATCGAGCCTCCGTCGTCCCGCTCGCCCTCGTTGCAGGTGTTGGGGTTCTCGGCGCAGCCCTCGAACCCCGGCTGGCCCGCGGCATCACCGGGATCGCCCTCTCCGCCGTCGCCTGCGCACGCAGTGAGCGCCACGGCCGCCAACAACGCCATGAAGGCCGCCGCTCGTCGTCTGGCCACGCTTGCCATCCGATCCTCCTCGTCCGCGAACCTCCCGCACGGAGAGGCACGTCGTCAGACCAGTAACTCCGGCAATGAGACCGAGCTGGTACTCATTCGAGACCACTCGAATCCACCGCCCGCCTAGCCTCGGAAAGGTGATCGTCGCGACGCTCGACGCGGCGAGCCTTGGCCGCGTCCGGCTCGCCCCCTCACCGGCCTTCGAGGCCCTGTCGTGGCTCAAGCTCGCGGCCGGCCGGCGGCGGCACCCGGTGTTCGGCGACCCTGGCGCGAGCGCGCGCTTCGCCCTGCGTGATCCCGACGTAGCCCTGCTCGCGGCACTCGTTCCGTCCGGTGCAGTGGGCTACATGCCCGACCTCTTGACTCCGAAACCTCCGCCCGGACCACCGGCGCTGACGTTCATGAGCCAACTCGAGGTGATGTGCGAGACGCCCGATTCCCGGGTAGCCGAGGAAGTGACCGAGCGCTTCGAGTCTGGCGACCAGCCACAGACGGTGCGGCAGGCCATGGAGACCGGCCGTCTCGCACCACGGGCGGCCTGCGGGCTGCTCCGGTTCTGGAAGAACGTGGTCGCCGACCGGTGGTCGGCGATACGGACCGCGCTGGATGCCGACGTCTCACGCCGTTCGGCCACGATGTCGACCCAGGGCGTCGGTGCCGTGGTCGGGTCCCTGCACCCGAAGATCCACTGGGACGGCGCGACGCTGCGGGTGGAGAAGCCTTGCGAGCAGAGCCTGGACTGCGTCGACACCGAGCTGGTGCTCGTGCCGTCGGCGTTCGCGCAGCACGGGCCTTTCACACAGCTCGGTCGAGCCGAGGACGCCGTCTTGTACTACCCGGCCGACGGGATCGGCGCGGCGGCCACGTCGGCGTCGGCCCCTTCGCTGGCGAAGCTGGTCGGTGGGACCCGCGCGCGGCTGTTGAACGACCTCGACGTACCTCGCTCCACGGCCGAGCTCAGCGTCAGGCATGACGTTGCCCCGGCGACGGTCTCGTACCACCTCAGCGTCCTCCTCGGCAGCGGACTGGTGGTTCGAACCCGTGAGCGCCGGGTCGTGCTCTACCGGCGCAGTGATCACGCTCGGGCCCTCCTGGGGGCCTGAGTTCGGCCACGACTCCGTGATCGGCAAGACTGCGCCGCATGAGCTACGTCGCGGCAGATGACCGCTACCAGAGCATGACCTAGTGGCGGGTGGGCCGCAGCGGCCTGCGGCTTCCGGCGATCTCACTGGGTCTCTGGCACAACTTCGGCGAGGAGACCCCGGTCACGACGCAGCGGTCGATCCTGCACCGGGCGTTCGACCTCGGCATCACCCACATCGACCTGGCCAACAACTACGGACCGCCGTACGGCTCGGCCGAGACGAACTTCGGCCGGATCCTGCGCGAAGACTTCTCCGGCTATCGCGACGAGCTCGTCATCTCGACGAAGGCAGGGTACGACATGTGGCCCGGACCATACGGCGAGTGGGGCTCGCGCAAGTACCTCCTGGCGAGCCTGGGCCAGTCCCTGTCCCGGACGGGCCTGGACTACGTCGACATCTTCTACAGCCACCGGTTCGACCCGGACACGCCGCTGGAGGAGACCATGGGAGCGCTGGACAGTGCGGTTCGCGCAGGAAAGGCCCTCTACGCCGGCATCTCCTCGTACTCGGCCGAGCGGACGGCAGAGGCGGCTGCGATCCTGCGCGACCTCGGCACGCCGCTGCTGATCCACCAGCCGTCGTACTCGCTGATCAACAGGTGGATCGAGGACGGCCAGCCCAGCCTTCTCGAGACGCTCGAGCACGAGGGGGTCGGCTGCATCGCGTTCTCACCGCTGGCCCAGGGCATCCTGACCGACCGGTATCTCGACGGAGTGCCCGCCGGCTCGCGGGCTTCCCAAGGCACATCGCTGTCCCCCGACCTGCTGACCGAGGACAACCTGCGCCACATCCGGGCGCTGGCCGAGATCGCGTCGGCACGTGGGCAGACGCTGGCCCAGATGGCGCTGGCCTGGGTCCTGCGCGACGAACGGGTGACCTCGGCCCTGGTCGGCGCCAGCAGTGTCGAGCAACTGGAGGCGAACGTCGCCGCTCTCGGGTCGCTGACGTTCTCCGACGAGGAGCTCGCGGCGATCGACCGGGACGCCGTCGACGGAGGCATCAACCTCTGGTCTCGCTCGAGCGGAGGCTAGCCGAGTCAGGGCAGTGCTCCGCCGCTGTCGGCCAGGGCGTGGACGGAGCCGCCTTCGGCCCGCACGAGCGCTGCCAGCGCGGGATCTGCCGTGGCGAGAGCTCGGCCCCACGACATCGCCGTGGCCGCGGCGACGCAGTCGGCCAGGCTGACAGCCATCCGCTCCCGGTGATAGTGCCGAGCCCGCAACCGACCCGCCAGCAGCCCGACGTCTGCGGAGACCGACGTCAGCTCCATACCTGTGCTGGCGAGCAGCGCGAGGTCGGCGTGCACGTCGTCGGCATCACGGCCGTAGACGCGAACAAGTTGATCCAGAACCTCGGCGGCGTTGACGACCGAGAGGATCGTTGGGGCGCCAAGGAGGTCGGCGACGTCATCGGCCACCGCTTCCCCCCGCAGGTACGCCAGCACGGCGTACGCGTCGAGGACAGTCACCGGCCGGTGCGGCGCAGACCCTCGTTCGCAGCCTCCGTGGCGCGCTCGATCGCTCGTGCATCCTCGCTGGTCGGACCCGGGCCCGAGTGCGCACCACGCAGTGCCCGAACCGGGTCTTGCGGGATCGGTCGGACGATGGCGTAGTCGCCTCGGTCGATGACGAGCACAGCGCCGACATTCCATCGATGACGCAGCGCGGCCGGCAACGACACTTGGCCGTTGGACGTCACCTTGGCCCGCACTGCCGATGTAGTCACCGTGCCATCATACACAGGCGGGTAGTCGTTGTATGACGGTCAGAAATCACATGCATGCGTGGGTCATGACGCTCTTGTCCGACACGCAGCGTGCGGTGGCTAGCGTGCCCGGCAGGCTTGACGTGGGACATGTTCGACGATGCCGCGCCGAGATGGTCCGCTGCATCGGCGCGGCCATCGGTGCGGAGATCCCGTTCGTGGAACTCACCCACCAGCAGGCGGCCGTGCCGGCCGTCGGCGAGTTCTCGGACGGCCCGCCACGAGGTACGCCCAGTGGGCCTGCGATCATGCCGACGCCTTCCGGTGAGGCGGCCACCGCGACGGTCAGGCGTCGATGCGAGCGCGGTCGAGCTCGGCCGCACCCGCGACGATGAACTCCTTGCGCGGCGCGACGTCGTTGCCCATCAGCAGCTCGAACACGGCGTCGGCGGCCTCGGCGTCGGCGGCGTTGATGCGGCGCAGCCGACGGTGCCGCGGGTCCATCGTGGTCTCCGCGAGCTGGTGCGGGTCCATCTCGCCCAGGCCCTTGTAGCGCTGCGGGTTCTCCTTGTACCGGACGCCCCTGCGGTCGAGGTCGCGCAGCGTGCGCTGCAGCTCGGCATCGGTGTAGGTGTACAGGTATCGGTCCTGGCCCTTGCGCGGGTTGGTGAGCTCGATCCGGTGCAGCGGCGGCATCGCGGCGTAGAGCCGCCCCGCCTCGACCAGCGGGCGCATGTACCGGAAGAACAGCGTGATCAGCAGGGTCCGGATGTGTGCGCCGTCGACGTCTGCGTCCGTCATCAAGATCAATTTGCCGTAGCGGACCTGGGCGAGGTCGAACGTTCGGCCGCTGCCGGCGCCGATGACCTGGATGATCGCGGCACACTCGGCGTTGCCCAGCATGTCGCCGACCGAGGCCTTCTGGACGTTGAGGATCTTGCCGCGGATCGGTAGCAGCGCCTGGTACTCGGCATCACGGGCCGCCTTGCCGGTGCCCAGCGCGGAGTCGCCCTCGACGATGAACAGCTCCGAGCGGTCCAGGGCCCCCGAGCGGCAGTCGACCAGCTTGGTCGGCAAGGCGCTGGTCTCGAGGGCGTTCTTGCGCCGGACGGTCTCCTTGTGCAGGCGCGCCGCGACCCTCGCCTTGGCAGCGGCGACGACCTTCTCCAGGACGGCGGCCGCCTGCGCCTTGTCTCCGCGCCTGGTTCCTGTCAGCCGCGCCGTGAGCTGACGTTCGACCACCCGGGCGACGATCCCGCGGACCGCGCTGGTGCCGAGAACCTCCTTGGTCTGCCCCTCGAACTGGGGCTCGGCCAGCCGGGCCGTGACGACCGCGGTGAGGCCCTCGAGGACGTCGTCCTTCTCGATCTTGTCGTCGCCCGCCTTGAGCCGCCGGGCGTTGGCCCTGATCTGGTCACGCAGGGCCTTGAGCAACCCCTGCTCGAAGCCGGCGAGGTGCGTGCCGCCCTTGGGAGTCGCGATGACGTTGACGAACGAGCGCATCTCGGTCTCGTAGCCGACACCCCAACGCACGGCCACATCGACCTCGCAGGTGCGCTCGACGGTCTGCGAGGCAAGGTGGCCAGCATCGTCGAGCACCGGCACCGTCTCGGTGAACGTCTCGGTGCCATTCAGCCGCAGCACGTCGCTGACGGCACCGTCGGCGGCGAGGAAGCCGACGAACTCGGTGATGCCCCCGTCGTGGCGGAAGCGGCGCTCGTCGGGCTCGTCGCTGCGCTCGTCTCGCAGGGTCAGCTCGAGGCCGGGTACGAGGTACGACGTCTGCCGAACACGGGTGACCAGTTCGTCGAAGGAGAAGTCGGCATCGCGCAGGAAGATCTGCCGGTCCGGCCAGAACCTGATCCGGGTGCCGGTGACGTCCTTGCGGCGCTTGCCGACGACCCGTAGCTCGGAGTGGTCGGTGAACGGCTCGAACCGGGCGTCCGGGCCGTCGCCCGCGAAGATGCCGGGCTCGCCGCGGCGGAACGACATCGCGTGGACCTTGCCGTCGCGGTCGACCTCCGCGTCGAGCCGAGCGGACAGCGCGTTGACGACGCTGGCGCCGACGCCGTGCAGCCCGCCCGTCGCGGCGTAGGAGCCGCCGCCGAACTTGCCGCCAGCGTGCAGTTTGGTGAAGACGACCTCGACACCGGACAGCCCGCTGCGGGTGTGGACATCGACCGGGATGCCGCGGCCGTCGTCGCGGACCTCGACCGATCCGTCGGCGGCGAGAACGACCTCGATCGTGCCGCAGTGACCGGCCAGGGCCTCGTCGACGCCGTTGTCGATGATCTCCCAGAGGCAGTGCATGAGGCCGCGCGCGTCCGTGGAGCCGATGTACATGCCCGGCCGCTTGCGCACCGCCTCCAGCCCCTCGAGGACCGACAGGTGGCGAGCCGTGTACTCCTGCGCGCCACCTCTGGCGGGCGAGGAGCGGATGGGCAGCTCGGCCGGCTGTGCGCACACGGGTCGGCATCTCCTGTTCGCGCGGGTGTCGCTGACCGCGCGCTGTCAGGGTAGTCGGCCGCACGGACCGGACCCGCCCTGACGCGCCGCGGCCGCCGTCGCCGGTGTGAGCAACGTCGCTTCGCTCAGAGCGAAGCGGGCTGTTGGAACCGGGTAGGAAGAAGCAGCGTCTGTTTGGATGTTGTCGAGGACATTGCCAGACCATCCGCCGAGAGGAGTTCCGTGACCACTGCAGTCGTCAGCTCATTGAAGGCGATCGACCGCTGCGACAGCTGCGGCGCTCAGGCCTACATCCGAGTCGTCCTTGCCGGGGGCAGCGAGCTCATGTTCTGCGGCCACCACGGCCGCCGGCACGAGCCGAAGCTGCGTCCGCTCGCCGCCGAGTGGCACGACGAAACCGAACGACTGCTGATCACCAGCAACATGGAACGCTGAATCTGACCCTGCGACACGCCGAGGGCCTCGACCAGCACGGTCGAGGCCCTCGGCATTTACTGACACGATTCCGCCGTGGAACCCATCGGTCTGGTCCTGGTCGGCGTCGCCATCCTGGTCGGGCTCGTCGGCATCGTCATCGTCGTCCTGCCGGGCCTGTTTCTCGTGTGGGGGGCGGTGGCGGTGTGGGCACTCGTCGAGCGCACCGGAATCGCCTGGGGGGTGCTTGCGGTCGCGACCCTGCTCCTCATCGGTGGCACGGTGGCGAAGTACCTGCTGCCGGGCCGGCGGATGCGCGACGCGGGCGTCCCGGGGCGCAGCATCGTCGCCGGCGTGGCGCTGGGGATCGTGGGGTTCTTCGTCATCCCAGTCGTCGGGCTGTTCGTCGGGTTCGTGCTCGGCATCTACGCGGCCGAGCGCATCCGCCTGGGTGGCCATGGCGTCGCCTGGCCGTCGACGGTGCACGCGCTGAAAGCCGTGGGGTTCGCCATCCTCATCGAGCTGCTGGCTGGCCTGCTGATCGCCGGAAGCTGGCTGATCGCCGTCCTCGCCGGCTAGCAACCCGCGCCCAGCGTCACGATCATGAGACAGGTGCCACGGGTCCGACGCCGTACCTGTCTCATGATCGCGAGACGACGGTGGCCGACGCCTGGGCGGTCGGCAGGACGACGACCTCGGCCACCTGGACGTGTGGCGGCCGGCTCGCGACCCAGACGACCGTCTCGGCGACGTCGGCCCCGGTCAGCGGCTCGATGCCTTCGTAAACACCAGTCGCGCGTTCCCTGTCGCCACCGAAGCGAACCGTCGAGAACTCCGTCTCGACCAGCCCGGGGTCGACCGTCGACACCTTCACACCGGTTCCGACCACATCCATCCGCAGCCCCGTCGTGATGCGGTCGACGGCGGCCTTCGACGCGCAATAGACCGCGCCGTTCGGGTAGGTCTCATGCCCGGCGATCGAGCCGATGTTGATGACATGGCCGCGGCCTCGGGCGATCATGCCGGGCAGGACCGCCCTCGTGACATACAGCAGGCCCTTGACGTTCGTGTCGATCATCCGATCCCAGTTGTCGGGGTCACCGTCCTGCAGCGGCTCGAACCCGGCAGCGAGGCCGGCGCTGTTGACCAGCACATCGACCTCGGCCCACCGTTCTGGCAGGCCGCTGAGCGCCGACTCGGCAGCGCCAGGGTCGCGCACGTCGAGATCCAGCAGGTGGGTGTCGACGGCGAGCACGCCAGCCAACTCCTCGAGCCGGACCAGTCGGCGCGCCGCCAACACCAGCCGGGCACCCTCGGCCGCGAACGCCTCCGCGCACGCGCGCCCGATCCCGCTGGACGCACCGGTGATGAGGACGCAGCTATCCCGGAGACGCAAGACACTCATCTCGAGCTCGCACGAGTGGACGCCGCGGCAGAGAGTGCATTCTGATTCCTCCGGGACAGCGTCATGACCGGTCTCGTAGGGCGCGAACATCTCGCCTGAGGGCGGCCCCGTCCCGGCTCTTTGCTGCAGGCGCCGGAACGGAACCTCGACCGCCTGAGAGGCGACCGTACATGCCACCGTACCGACGACTGCTCGCCGGACGAAGACGCCGCCAGACACACCGCGTCAGGAGGCGGATGCCGTCAATCAGCCGCCGGCCTCTCGGGCAGCTTGCGGTCGAGGTAGAGGTACATTCCGGCGATGGCGAACAGCAGGAGGACGAGACCGACGATGTTGAGCAGGACGCGGCCGTAGCCGAGATCGTCAACGTCGACAAAGTGGTACGGGTACCAGCGCCGGGTCTGGCCGTCCTGGGTGTAGGTGATGAACGGGCTGCGGATCAGTGTGTAGGTGATGTACACCAGCGGGATCGACACACTTGCCCACAGGGTGCGGGCGGAGAACCGTGGCCGTGGGCCGGCGAGCAGGTAGCTGACCACGGCGAGGATCGGCACAGTGTAGTGCAGCGTCTCGTCGGCCACCCGCTGCCAGCCGGTGGGGTCCCACAGCGGAGCCAGCACGAGCGCGTAGATCACCCCGGTCAGAGTGATCATCACCAGGCTGGCGAGCCGAACACTGCGAAGACGGGGTCCGGCGCAGCGGGTCACGCCAGAGCAAGTACGCCACCACCAGGACCAGGGCGTTGCTCCACACCGTGAAGTAGCTGAGCACGCTCCACAGCCGAATCGGGGTCGAGAACTCAGGCCGGTCGGGGTTCGGAGCCGGGTCGAACTCGATCCACAGCTGTAGACCAACGCCGAGCGCCGCGGCCGCGAAGGTGGCCAGATGCCACCACCGGGCACGCCTCACCGCGGCGCTCACCTGGGTCGAGTCACGAGCCTCGGTGGGCGCCATGCGGGTGAGCATAGGGCAGCCGACAACTCGCGCCCATCGCAGCGAATCGCGTCCGGCGGTCGCCAATGGACGTGGGTCGCCGGTCGGTTCTCGGGCGACTCGTTCATGGGCACCTACCCGGACCCCGAGACATCGTCCTGCAGGACCATGTCGTCGACGAGAGGCAAGATCGGTGACAGGGCGGCGGGGGGCCTGCTGATCCTCCGCGAACGTGACGACGTCGCTCCGTGACCTGGACAACGAGCGAGAGCGACGGTAGAGCGTCAGTCGAGGTAGTCGCGCAGCACCTGGGAGCGGGACGGGTGGCGCAGCTTGCTCATCGTCTTGGACTCGATCTGGCGGATGCGCTCGCGGGTGACCCCGTACACCTTGCCGATCTCGTCCAGCGTCTTCGGCTGGCCGTCGGTGAGACCGAAGCGCATCGACACTACGCCCGCCTCACGCTCGGACAGGGTGTCGAGGACGGCATGCAGCTGCTCCTGGAGCAGGGTGAACGACACCGCCTCCGCCGGCACGATCGCCTCGGAGTCCTCGATCAGGTCGCCGAACTCGCTGTCGCCGTCCTCACCGAGCGGGGTGTGCAGCGAGATCGGCTCGCGACCGTACTTCTGGACCTCGACCACCTTCTCCGGGGTCATGTCCAGCTCTTTGGCCAGCTCCTCCGGCGTCGGCTCGCGGCCGAGATCCTGTAGCATCTGGCGCTGAACCCGGGCCAGCTTGTTGATGACCTCGACCATGTGCACCGGGATCCGAATCGTCCGGGCCTGGTCGGCCATCGCCCTGGTGATCGCCTGCCGGATCCACCAGGTGGCGTACGTCGAGAACTTGTAGCCCTTGGTGTAGTCGAACTTCTCGACCGCCCGGATCAGGCCCAGGTTGCCCTCCTGGATCAGGTCCAGGAAGAGCATGCCGCGTCCGGTGTAACGCTTGGCCAGCGACACGACCAGCCGCAGGTTGGCCTCCAGCAGGTGGTTCTTCGCCCGTCGGCCGTCCTCGGCGATCCACACCAGCTCGTTACGCAGCTTGGGCGCGAGGCCGCTGGCGTCGCGGGCCAGCTTCTCCTCGGCGAACAGGCCCGCCTCGATCCGCTTGGCGAGCTCGACCTCCTGCTCGGCGTTCAGCAGCGGGACCTTGCCGATCTGCTTGAGGTAGTCCTTGACGGGGTCGGCCGTCGCACCCGCGACAGATACCTGCTGCTCAGGCTCGTCGGCGTCGTCGGCGTCGGAGTAGATGAAGCCTTCGGCCTCCTCCTTGGCTGCGCCTTCCTCTGGTGCGACGGTCTCCAGGGCGACCGCGTCGGGCTCGACGTCGTCGAGGCCGACCAGGCCAGGCGCCGCTGGATCGACGACCAGGGCCGCCGCGACCGGGACGTCGGACTCGGGCTTGGTGGTGGACTCGGCCGTGGTCTTGGCGGGCTTGGCCGCCTTCGGTGCGCTCTTCGAACCCGCCTTGGCGGCTGCACCCTTGGCGGTAGCGGTCTTGGCGGTAGCGGTCTTGGCGGTACCGGTCTTGGGGGCGGCGCTGCTGGGCGACGCCGCGGGCTTCACGCTCGACGCGGCCTTCTTCGTTGCCGGCTTGGCAGACTTCGCCCGCGAAGGGGCCGCTTCGACGACCGCCGTCGCTGCCGCCCGCCGCGCCGCCGCTGCGGCGACCCGCTTTCGGGGTTCGCGCGTTCGGGTACCGCTCACGTCATTGGCCTCTGACAGCTCGATGGTTCGGGCGTGCTTAGGGCGCGACGAACTCGACGACACGAACAACCTCTCGACGTACGGCGACTTGGGGGCTGTGGGGCGACACCACAACGGCAACACAACATTCTGACACGGAGAACGCATCCCGTGCGCACCGTGGGGCATCACCTCCCCGTCCACCGTAACCCGAGAACGGTCAGGTCGTCGGTGCTGTCCGGCGCCTGCATGCGCGACACCACGGTGTCGAGGAGCGCGTCGAGTGGTTCCCCCCGGGCCGCTTCGAGGCAGGCCACCAATTCGGTGAGCCCGTCCGCGAGCGGTCGGCCCCGGTGCTCGACCAGACCGTCGGGTGAAGCCGACGACGAGGTCGCCCGGGTCGAGCTGCACGGTGCGCCCGGACCGTGGCTCCGACACACCCAGCGGGGTGGTTCCGGCGCCGGCGTCGACCAGCTCTGCCGGGCCCTCGACCGGAAGGTGGACGACCCGGCAGATGCCCGGCGTCGCCGAGCCGCACTGTGCCGTCGGCCGGTCGAGCACGGCATAGACGACCGTCGCCATCTCGACCGCGCCGCCTCGCTCGACGAGGCGGTCGAGACCCGTCAGCACCGAGGCGGGCTCTGCATCGGCGAGGGTGAGCGCCCGCAATGCGGCGCGCATCTGGCCATACCGGAGGCTGCCGCCAGCCCGTGGCCCATGACGTCGCCGACGACCAGCGAGACGGTCCCGTCCGGAAGTGTGAACGCGTCATACCAGTCGCCTCCGACCGCATGCGGCGCCGAACCAGGGACGCTGCGCGCGCCGAGCTCCAGGCCGTCGATGCCGGGCAGCCGGGCCGGGAGCAGCCCCAGTGTGAGCGAGGCCGTCGCCGTTCGTTCCTGCTCGAACAGCCTGGCCCGCTCGACGGCGACCGCACATTGCCGCGCCACCGCGGTCAGGAACCGGCGGCGTTCCTCGTCGAACGGCTGAGGTGCTGCGTACGCGAACCGCAAGGCTCCGAGCCGGCCGGAGCTGCCGACCAACGGGAGGATCGCCCACGCCTGCTCGCCGGCCGCCTCGACGTCGCCGAGCAGCCGCTCGTCCGGGAACTCGGCGCGGAGTTCGGACCGGACGAGATGAACAGCGCCCGGCCGGTCAAAACTGCGCGAGCAGTCGGCGTGGCTGCATCGCGAGGCCACGGCGGCTGCAACCTCCTCGACGGTGACGGCGTGCGCGAACGCCTCGGCGATATGCAGGAGTCGCCCAGTGCGTGCCCGGCAGTCCTGCAGCGCCTGGTCGGCACGCCGCCGCGTCGCGTCGTCGACGACGAGAGGTTGTTCGTGTCGTCGACCGTGCGCCCGACGCGGTCGGCCATCGACCGCCCGTGGTGCCGGGCCAGGGCGGCGTTCACGGCGAGGTAGCGGTGTGCGTCGTCGAACAGGGCGAAACCGACCGGCGCCTCGATCCCGAGCAGCGCGTCGAGCAGCTCCGTGGCGTCGCGACGCAGCACCGTCAGCCCTTCGCCGCCTTCTTCGCCTCGCGCTTGTAGGCGCGAACCTCGGCCAGCGACTCGGCATCGACGACGTCGGCTACCGACCGCCGCGAACCATCGTCGCCGTACGGCCCGGCAGCCTCGCGCCACCCGTCCGGGTGAACTCCCAGCTGCTTGCCGAGCAGCGCAACGAAGATCCGGGCCTTCTGTTCGCCGTAGCCGGGCAACTCCGCAAGCCGGCGCTTGAGGTCGGCTCCGCTCTGGGCCTGCGTCCACAACCGTGACACGTCGCCGTCGTAGCGCTCGACCACGAAAGCGGCCAGCTTCTGGACCCGGGCGCCCATCGCCTTCGGGTACCTGTGCACAGCCGGCGGGCCGCTCATGACCGCGACGAACGCGTCGGGATCGTGTCCCGCGACGGTGGCCGGGTCGAGAGAGTTCAGTCCCAGCCGGTCGGCGAGCGTGACCGGACCGGTGAACGCCCACTCCATCGGGATCTGCTGGTCCAGCAGCATGCCGACGACCAGCGCGAACGGATCGCGCGCGAGGAGGGCGTCGGCGTGCCCGTCTTGGGCGAGTCGCAGGCGAAGCGGTTCAGACATGGTGAGCGGACGTCTCCTCGGTTCAGTCGGGTTCCTCGGCCTTGACGGCGAGCACGGGGCACGGGGCGTCGAGCAGAATGCGTTGTGCGTTGCTGCCCAGGATCAGCTTGCCGACGGGTGAGCGCCGGCGCAGCCCGATGACGATGACATCGGCTGCTGTCTCCTCGGCCACGGCGATCAGGTCGTCGGCGACCTCCATGCCCCGCACCAGCTGGCGGACCTCGGCATCGACACCGACCTCGGCCAGTTGAGCCCGCACCGCGTCGAGATCGGATTCGGAGCGGAGGGCGTCGTCGGCCTCGAACTCGCGCCCGCCGCGTGCGGAGTTGATGACGACCAGTCGCGTCCCCCGCAGCTTGGCCTCCTCCGCGGCGCGCCGCAGAGCTGCCCGGCCTTCTGCCTTGGGGACGTAGCCGACGACGATGGTCATCGCGGGGGCTCCTCTCGGCGTCGGCACTGCGGCGTGCCGAACGCTACTCCACCGAGCCGCCTCGCCCGTGGGACGATCTCGGCGTGCCCGACGTCGTCCTTGTGCTCGGTGGTGGAGGCGTCCTGGGTGCCTCCGAGGTGGGGATGCTCCGCGCGCTCGTCGACGCCGGCGTGCGCCCGGACCTGGTGCTCGGCAGCAGTGTCGGCGCGATCAACGGGGCCATGTTCGCGACCGATCCAACCCGCGACACCGTTGACCGGATGCAGACACTCTGGAGCAGGCTCTCCGACGACGACGTCTTCGGCGGCGGTCCGCTGCGCCGGGTGTCGACGCTGGCCCGGACCCGAACGCACACACACGCCAGCGAGCCCCTGCGCGACCTGCTGACCGCCGCGATCGGTGAGGACACCCGGATCGAGGACCTTCGGGTGCCATTCCAGTGCGTCGCCGCGTCGATCGAACGAGCAGCCGAACGCTGGTTCGACCGCGGTCGCGTGGTCGGCGCCGTCATGGCCAGCAGTGCCGTCCCCGGTCTGCTGCCACCGGTCGAGATCGACGGTGAGCACTATCTCGACGGCGGGCTGGTCCACTCGATCCCGGTCGGGCGCGCCGTTGCCCTCGGTGCGCGGACGATCTACGTGCTGCACGTCGGCCGCATCGAGCGGCCGCTGGAGCCGCCCCGCCGCCCCTTCGAGGTCGCCATGGTCGCCTTCGAGATCGCCCGCCGACACCGGTTCGCGGCCGACATGGCCTCGGTGCCCGACGGTGTGGCCGTGCACGTCCTCCCGACGGGCGACCCCGAGCCGCCGAACTGGGCCTCCCGCTCCGTGCTGCGCTACCGAGACACCTCCCGGGTGGCCGAGCGGATCCAGCTGGCCGAGGAGTCCACGGCCGGCTATCTGGCGAGGGTCTGACCGTGCTCCCACCGCGCTGGGTACGCAGGGTCGTGGTCGCACCGGCGATCGGCGTCGGCATCGCGATCGGTCTGTTCAGTGCGCCGCTGTGGCTGCTGGGCGCAGCCGCGATCTCGCCGCTGCTACCGGGCCGGTGGCGGCCGCTGCGGTTCCTCTGGTTCGTCGTCGTCTACGCCGCCCTGGAGCTGGTCTGCCTGCTGGCGCTGCTCGGGCTGTGGGTCGCAACCGGGTTCGGCGCCTTCCTCGGTGCCCCGTGGTCGCAACGCGCACATTACGCACTGATCAAGTGGTTCCTGCGCGCACTGGAGTGGGAAGCCCGACGGGTCCTGGGCGTGCGGATCGTGGTCGAGGGTCCGCCCCCATCGGAGTACCACGGTCGGCCGCTGGTCGTGATGGCACGCCACGCCGGGCCCGGCGACTCGTTCCTCGTCGTCCACTCCCTGATGAACTGGTGCCAACGCGATCCGCGCATCGTCCTCAAGGACACGCTGCAGTGGGATCCGGTCACCGACATCGTCCTGAACCGGTTACCCAACCGGTTCATCGCGCCCAACCCCGGCGACGGCGGCGCAGAGGTTGAACGGCACATTCGCGAGCTGGCCACCAGGCTCGACCACAACTCCGCGCTGGTGATCTTCCCCGAAGGGGGGAACTTCACCCCCCGCCGCAGGCTGCGCGCGATCGACCGGCTCCGCCAGCTCGGTCACGACGACGCCGCCGCGCAGGCCGAGCGGATGGAGAACGTACTGGCGCCGCGCCCCGGGGGCGTCGCGGCTGCCCTCGGCACCGCGATCGACGCCGACGCGGTGTTCGTCGCCCACACCGGGCTCGAGCACCTCGACAGCGTGGCCGACCTGTGGCGCGGCCTGCCCATGGACACCGAGATACGGATGCACTGGTGGCGCGTGCCCGCGGCCGACGTGCCGCGCAACACGCCCGACGTCACCGACTGGCTGTTCGGCTGGTGGGAACAGGTGGATGCCTGGATAGGCGCCCACCGGCCGGTTCCGTGAGGACGCAGCCGAGCATCTTGCACCTCGACCTGGACGCGTTCTACGCGGCCGTGGAGCAGAGGGACAAACCGTCGCTGCGAGGTCGACCGGTCGTCGTGGGCGGCCTGGGGCCGCGCGGCGTCGTCTCGACGGCGTCATACGAGGCTCGGCGGTTCGGGGTCCGTTCGGCGATGTCGATGGCCGAGGCGCGTTCGCGCTGTCCCCACGCCGCCTTCCTGGCCGGTCGGTTCGGTGCATACCGAGCGGTCAGCGACGACGTCATGGCCGTGCTGCGCGACCTGTCGCCGCTGGTCGAGCCGATCTCGCTGGACGAGGCGTTCGTCGATCTCGCCGGCGCGACGATGCCCGACCTGTCCCCGGCCAGCGTCCGGGCCGTCGCCGCGGCGCTTCGTGCCGACATCCTGGACCGGACCCGGATCACCGCGAGCGTTGGCGCTGCGACGTCGAAGCTGCTGGCGAAGATCGCCTCCGAGCAGGCGAAGCCTGACGGCCTGGTGGTGGTCGAGCCAGGTACCGAGCTGGCCGTGCTGCGGCCATTGCCGGTGCGCGCGCTCTGGGGCGTCGGACCAGCGACGGCGGAGCGGCTGACCCGGCTGGGGGTCCGGACCGTCGGCGACCTCGACCGGATCACCGAGACCGAGCTCGTCGACCTGCTCGGCGAGGCCCACGGCCGCGCCCTGCACAGGTTGGCAGGCGCCGAGGATGACAGGGCGGTCTCGTCGGAACGCGAGTCGAAGTCGGTCAGCGTCGAGGACACCTTCGACCGTGACATCACCGACCCGGCGCTGCTGTCGGCGCTGGTGCAGCGGCTCGCTGTCCGGGTCGTTGCGCGGCTGGCGCGGTCCGGCCTGTCCGGGCGGACGGTCACACTCAAGGTAAGGCTGCACGACTTCACCACCCTGTCCCGCTCGGCGACGCTCCCCGCGCCCACCGACGACGCCCGCACGGTGACCCGGCTGGCCGCCCGGTTGTTCACCGAGATCGACACGTCGGGCGGGATCCGGTTGCTCGGCGTGGGCGTGTCCGGGCTGGCCGACTGGGTGCAGGAGGACCTGCTCTCCTCGTCCTCGCCTGCGCCGGTGGACGACGGTCCCGACCCGGCCGACCAGGTCCACATCCCACGCCGCTGGGTTCCCGGCATGGACGTCGTCCACACTGCACACGGGCCGGGCTGGGTGTGGGGCAGCGGGCGCGGGCGGGTCACGGTCCGCTTCGAGACCGCGGACACCGGCCCGGGTCCCGTCCGTACCTTCGCCGACGCCGACCCCGACCTCTCGCCCACCCCGTTCTCAGGGTGATCTCAGACCGGGCGGGCACACTGGCGGCATGCGCGTACTCGTCGTCGACGACGATCCGGCAGTGCGGGAGTCGCTGCGCCGGTCGCTGGCGTTCAACGGGTACGAGATCGAGTTGGCCGCCGACGGCGAACAGGCCTTGCGGGCCGTCGCGTCGTCGCGACCGGACGCCGTCGTCCTGGACGTGATGATGCCCCGCATGGACGGGCTCGCCACCTGCCGGGCCCTGCGGGCCGCCGGCGACGACGTGCCCATCCTCATGTTGACCGCCCGCGACGAGGTGGCAGACCGCGTCGCCGGCCTCGACGCCGGCGCCGACGACTACTTGCCCAAGCCGTTCGCGCTGGAGGAGCTGCTGGCGAGGCTGCGGGCCCTGTTGCGCCGGATCACGCCGGCCGACTCGGACAAGAGCTCCACCCTCGGGCTCGCCGACCTGTCGCTCGACCCGGTGACCCGGGAGGTCCGGCGCGGTGAACGTTCCGTGCGCCTCACCCGGACCGAGTTCTCGCTGCTCGAGCTGCTCCTCCGCAACCAGCGCCGGGTGCTCACGCGTGAACACATCCTGGAGGAGGTCTGGGGCTACGATTTCCCGACGACGGCCAACTCGCTGGAGGTCTATGTCGGCTATCTCCGGCGCAAGACCGAGGCCGAGGGCGAGCCACGGCTGATCCACACCGTTCGCGGCGTGGGCTACGTCGCCCGGGATACGCCGCCATGAGGCGGCTCCGCGCGTGGATCGCGAGGCTGCCGCTGCGCACCCGCGTCGGCGCGCTGGCGGCGCTGGGGGTCGGTCTGGCGATCATGCTCACGGCATCGGCGGCGTACGTCACCGTCCGCGTCCAGCTGACCCGCAGCGTCGACGACAACCTGCTCGACCGCGCCCGGCAGGCTGTGTCCAGCCCGCTGGCCGACCCGTCGGCAATCGCCCGGATCCCACCTGACGCGATCCTCGCTGCCGACCTGCGGGTTGCCCTGATCGAGGGCGGTGTGGCCCGCACGGTCAGCCCGGAGAGCGCCCCGCCGCTCGGGCAGCCCGAACTCGCCGTCGCCCGCGGGGCGCGAGACGAGAGCGTTCGGACAGCCCGGCTGGACGGCGAGTCCTTCCGGGTCGTGGCCGTACCCGCTGGGGGGCAGTCCGCGCTTGTGCTGGCCCAGCCCACGGAAACGGTCGATCGCGTGCTCAGCACCCTCGGCTGGGTCTCCGTACTCGCCGGCGGCGGCGGCATCGCACTGGCCGCCTGGGCCGGTGCGTCGATCGCGCGGATGGGACTGCGTCCGGTCGAACGGCTGACGGGGGCCGCCGAGCACGTCGCGGCGACCGGCGAGCTCAACCCCATCGAGGTGGCCGGTCAGGACGAGCTCGCCCGCCTTGCCCACGCATTCAACGCCATGTTAACCGCCCTGGACGAGGCCCAGCTGCGACAGCGCCGGCTGGTCGCCGACGCCGGCCACGAGCTACGCACGCCGTTGACGAGCCTGCGCACCAACCTCGACCTGCTCGCGCAGAGCGATCGCCAGGGCGGGCTCGATCCGAACGAGCGCGCCGGACTCCTCGCCGACGTCCGGGCCCAGATCGAGGAGCTCTCCACCCTCATCGCCGACCTGATGGAGCTCTCCCGCGACGACGCGGCGCACGCCGACCGCGAGAGCGTCGACTTCTCCGACGTCGTCCGGGATGCCCTGAACCGGGTTCGTCGCCGGGCATCCGACGTGACGTTCTCGGCCGACCTGCGCCCGTGGATGGTGGACGGCGACTCCCAGTTGCTCGGCCGGGCAGTGACCAACCTGCTCGACAACGCCGCCAACTGGAGTCCACGGCACGGAACCGTGCACGTCACCCTCCGTGACGGCATTCTGCAGGTTTGCGACGAGGGACCCGGCATTGCGGCAGCCGACCTGCCGCACGTGTTCGAGCGGTTCTACCGATCGACCGAGGCGCGCGGAAGGCCCGGCTCAGGGCTGGGCCTCGCCATTGTGCGAGCGGCCGCCGAGCGGCACGGTGGGACAGTCAGTGCCGATACGGCCGAGCAGGGCGGCGCACGTCTCACGATGACCGTGCCCGGGCGCGCGACGTCGCCCGTCCAGGGTTCTTCGACGGCTCCTGCGTGAATCTCAGCCTCTTCTCAGTGACGCCAGGAACCGTAGAGGGCATGGACGACACCACGCGTACCCAGATCCCCCACGGCAGCGTCTCCGGTGAGAGCGGCACACCCCCCGGCCCGGGCTGGTCCATGCCGGCCGGGTCCGGTGCGCCAGGACGGCAGCCGGATCCGTGGACCGCTCGCCCGGACGACACGCGGTCCTTCGACGCTGCCTCGCCCGGCGGTGAGGTTCCGCCCCCACCGGCGACCCGCCAGCAGGCGCCGCCCAGCGGCCCGCCCGCCGACGGTAGGCAGCCGCGCCGAGGGGCGGCCCTCATGGTGGCGCTCGCTCTCGGCGCGGGACTCGTCGGCGGAGCTGCAGGCGCGGGTGTGGTCAGCGTCCTCGACGACGACCCGACGGCCCCTGCGGTCAGCAGCCTCGACCGCGAACCTGCGACGGGCCAGTCGGCATCGGCGTTCTCCAGCGTCGAGGACGTCGCCGCCGAGGTCTTGCCGAGCGTGGTGTCGATCTCGGTGACGAGCAACGTCGGCAGCGGCACCGGAACCGGCGTGATCATCTCCTCCGATGGCCAGATCCTGACGAACAACCACGTCGTCCAGGGCGGCAGCGAGTTACTCGTCACCTTCCACGACGGGACCACGGCCCGCGCCGAGGTCGTCGGCACCGACCCGATGACGGACCTGGCGGTGATCCAGGCCGACGACGTCTCCGGTCTCACCGCCGCCGAGCTCGGCAGCTCTTCCGACCTTGACGTCGGCCAGCAGGTGGTGGCCATCGGTTCGCCGTTCGGCCTCGACGGCACCGTGACGACCGGGATCGTCTCCGCTCTGCATCGCCCGGTTTCGGCTGGCGACCGTCAGCCCGACGGCAACAGCCCTACGGTCATCGATGCCATCCAGACCGACGCGCCGATCAACCCGGGCAACTCCGGCGGCCCGCTGGTCAACATGTCGGGACAGGTCGTCGGCATCAACAGCGCGATCTACTCGCCGAGTGCCTCGGCCGGTTCGGTCGGGCTGGGCTTCTCCATCCCGATCGACCAGGCGCGCCCGATCGCCGAGGACCTGATCGACTCCGGTGAGGCCGTCCACGCCCAGATCGGCATCAGCGTCCGCGACGCACCGGGCGAGACCAGGGGCGCCCGGATCGACAGCGTCGCGTCCGGCAGCGGCGCCGATGACGCGGGACTCGCCGAGGGCGACATCATCACCCGGATCGACGACCGCCTCATCAGCGACGGCACGTCGCTCGTGGCGGCCGCCAGGTCCTACCGTCCGGGCGACACGGTGACGCTCACGTACGTGCGCGATGGCGACACTCAGACCGCCGAGGTCACGCTCGGCAGCGACACCCCCTCCACCTGACCTGGCTCCCCCGGCCTCGTCGCTCTGTCCGTTGATCACGTACACCATGCGAACGGGTGCTTCACCAGGCTCCGGTGCCTGGTGAAGCACCTGCCAGGGTGGTGAACGTGATCAACGGACAACGGGACAAATGCGCCCTGTCGGGGCGGCGGGGCAGACTGGGGTCGTGCTACTCGACGACGTGGCGCAGACCTCGGCGGCCGTGGCCGCCACGCCGGGCCGGCTGGCCAAGATCAAGCTGCTGGCGCAGTGCCTGCGCCGCGCCGAGCCGGGTGAGGTGCCCATCCTGGTCGCGTACCTGTCCGGAGAGCTACGCCAGCGCCGCACCGGGCTGGGCTACGCGGCCCTACGCGACCTGCCCTCACCCGCACAGCAGCCGTCGCTGCACCTTGCCGACGTCGACGCGGCGTTCGCCGAGATTGCGGCCGCCTCCGGCACGGGGTCGACGACGGCCCGTCGCACCCGGCTGAGCCAGCTGATGGCCCGGGCCACGCAGGCCGAGCAGCACCTGCTCGCCGGGTTGGTCAGCGGTGAGCTCCGCCAAGGTGCTCTGGACGGCGTGCTCACCGAGGCTGTGGCGATCGCCGCCGAAGTGCCCGCTGCCGAGGTTCGCCGAGCGGTGACGGTCGCCGGAACGCTCCCACCTGTCGCGCAAGCCGTACTCGGCCACGGGGTGAGCAGCCTGGACCAGTTCCGCCTCGTCGTCGGCAAGCCGGTGGGCCCGATGCTCGCCCAGAGCGCGCCCAACCTCGCTGAGGCCTTCGAGCGCACCGGCTCGGCTGCGGTGGAGTGGAAGCTCGACGGCATCCGGATCCAACTGCACCGCGACGGCGCCAGCGTCGCCGCATTCACCCGTACCCTCGACGAGGTGACCGACCGGGTGCCCGAGCTGGTCGAGACGGTGCTCGCCCTTCCCGCCACGTCGCTCGTGCTCGACGCCGAGGCGATCGCGCTCGGCCAGGACGGCCGCCCGCTGCCGTTCCAGCAGACGGCCTCCCGGGTCGGCCGCCGGCTCGACGTCGACACTGCGCGCGCCACCACGCCCCTGTCGCTCCACGTCTTCGACTGTCTCCACCTCGACGGCCGCGACCTCGTCGGCGCGTCCGGCGGCGAGCGGTGGGAAGCCCTGCGTCACGTCGTGCCGGAGCGGCTGCGCGTGCCCCGGTTGGTCACCGCCGACCCGGAGCAGGCTCAGGCGTTCTTCGATGACGCACTCGCTCGCGGCCACGAAGGGGTGGTCGTGAAGTCGCTCGCCGCCACGTACGACGCCGGTCGGCGCGGCGTGGGCTGGGTGAAGGTCAAGCCACGGCACACGCTGGACCTGGTCGTCCTCGCGGTCGAGTGGGGGCACGGGCGCCGGCAGGGCCGCCTGTCCAACCTTCACCTCGGAGCCCGTGACCCCGACGGCGAGTACGGCCCCGCCGGCGGGTTCGTCATGCTGGGGAAGACGTTCAAAGGGCTCACGGACGCGATGCTCGCGTGGCAGACCGACGCCCTGCTCGGGCTGGCGGACGGGCCGACCGACAGCTGGGTGGTCGCGGTGCGTCCGGAGCTGGTCGTGGAGGTCGCGTTCGACGGCGTACAGCACTCACCGCGTTACCCCGCCGGGATGGCGCTTCGGTTCGCCAGGGTGTTGCACCACCGGCCGGACAAGCCGGCGTCGGAGGCCGACACGATCGGGTCGGTTCGAGACATCCACGTGGGCCGCTGACTACCTCCGGCGTAGGTCGGCGAGCCGCTCGACCCCCTCGGCCAGCACTTCGACGCCGGTGTGGTCCGACGACCCGAGGAGCAGCCCGGCAGCTTCCCACAGCGCACCTTGGACGGCTTCGTGAGCCTGCTCGTCCGCGTCGGGATCGGCGCCGGCGGCAGCCAGCTCCTCGAGCAGTGTCGTCGCCCGGACCAGCCGGGTCCAGGCGGGCGGCGCGAACCGTCCGGTGATCACCCGCACCTGGCGGGAATCACCGAGCACCTGGGCTCGACTGCTCGAGCGCTGGTAGTCGGCGAACGTGCGGCCGGCGACGCCCCCGCCGACGGCACCGACAGCAGCGAGGACGAGCACGACGAGCCAGCCCGCTCCGCCCACGGCAGCTATGGCGGCGAAAACCAGCCCCCCGGACAGGGCCCCGATCGTCGCCCTGGCCAGCTGATGCTCCCCGATACCGAAGCCGACGATCCGGGTCAGCGCGGGCCGATCGGTCAGACCGTCGACGACGGCCGTGCGGGTGTCCGGATCGCTGAGGCCGGGCCGCAGCACGGCGAACGACTCAGGCACCGCCTGGCCGGTGGACGCGGCGTGAGCAGGACGTCCGGACGTCCAACGCAGGGCACCCCACCGGCGCGGTTCGACGATGTTCGGCAGCCAGGTCCCACGACCGCCCGGCAGGCCGTCGACGACCTGCTGCTGCTGCTCCCAGGCTTGCGCCCACTGCCATTCGGACATGGCGGTGAGGGGGTTGGGTCGAGTCATCGCTTCTGGTCTCTCCATCGGACTCGTACTCACGAACGAAAGAACCCCCGCATGGCCGCACAGGTGCCCGGCGCCGCGGTCATGGTGATGGACGATCAGCCGTCGGCGGCCAAACGACCGTCGACGACCTGCGGTCGCACTCGCTCCCAGGCGATGAACCTGTCGGTGGCGTCGATCACACTACCGGCGAGCCAACTCACCACGACAGCGTCGTCCACAAGTCCGAGGGCCAGAAAAACGCCTTCGGGCATCAGGTCGACCGGTGACAGCACGTACAGGACGGCCAGGCCCATCAACGCCAGGCGGCCCCTGCCGAGTTCGCTCCAGCGACCCGACAGCACCGCCGGCACCAACCGCGGCAGTGCCTTGATCCGGATCGCCAGCCCGGGCGAACCGGGCCGGATCGAGCCACGGGCGTACCGCCACAGCGCAACGAAGGCGGCCGTCCGCCCCACCTTGGCCATCACGCCCGCCTCCTCGCGATCCTCCTGCCTGCGGACTCTATAACCTCGATCGGGTGAACAGGTTCCTGCTCACCCCACGCTGGGTCGCCGTGCACGCCGCCACGGCCGCGGTCGTGGCGGGCTTCGTTGCGCTCGGCTGGTGGCAGCTTGGCGTCTACCGCGACAGCGACGCGCGGCAGGACCTGCGCGACCGCCCCGCCGTGCCGATCACCGAGATCGCCGTCCCCGGTGGACGGCTGGCCCCGGCCGCCGATCGTGCCGTCGTCGCCACTGGAACGTACGTGCGCGACCAACCCCTGCTCGTTCCCGCCCGCGTCCACGATGGCGTCCTCGGCTCCTACGCCGTTGCGTTGTTGCGGACAGCCGACGACGGGATGCTCGTCGTGCTGCGCGGCTGGGTCGACGACCCCGACGACCCCCGCGTGGAGCCGCCCGGCGGCGAGGTAACGGTCGCCGGTCACCTGCTGGCACCCGAGACAGCCGCCGATGCGGCGGCGCCGGGTGCGGACCTTCTGCCCGGCCGGGTCGGGTTCGTCGCACCGGATGTCGTCGCCGAGGAGAGCGCACTCCCGCTCGGTGATTTCTATCCGGCCTACCTCCTCCTCGAGAACGAGCAGCCCCCGGCCGCCGCACCGCCCGATGCGCTCGAGCTCGGCACCGTCGAGCCCATCCGGCACGTCAGTCCGTGGCAGAACCTGTCGTACTGGGCCCAATGGTGGGTCTTCGCCGGAGCGGCTGTCGTCTTCTGGGCGTCGTTCGTCCGTGCGGCTCTGCGCCGTCGCCGTGGTCCCGTGGCCGCACAGTCGGCTCGCGAGGTCACGAACGCGTAGCCAGCTCCGGGTGGTCGGCCCGGACCTTGGCGACGACCTTGCGCTCGGCGACGAAGGACGCGAACGGGATCGTCCCGGCGAGGACCACGGGGACGGTCCATCGCCAGCTCCACCGCAGCTGGATCGACATGTACACCGTGACCAGGAAGTAGAGCATGTAGACCCAGCCGTGCACGATGGCGACGAACTCGAACCCCTCCACGCCGAAGCCGTACTTGAGGACGATCTCGAGGGTGAAGACCAGCAGGACGACACCGGTGGTGTAGGCCAGGGCCCGGTAGAGGGTCAATGTCCGCGGGTTCACCCAGGGAGCGTAACCAGGAGCTACTTGCGGCCGGGCACCTGCCCGATGATCGACGAGGCGACTCTGGGCGCACGTCGACGCCAGCTGAACACGGTGCTGCCGGGGCCCTGCGCTGATGACGGCCGCGCCCGGTGAACGGCACGATGGCAACCATGAGTGGCGAGCCAGCCGGGCCCAGCCGGGCGTCGCCGGGCGATCTACCCGTGCGCGGCTCGGTGGTGATCCCGTCGCGTGAGCTGTCGTGGCGCTTCTCGCGGTCGTCGGGACCCGGTGGACAGTCGGTCAACACCACCGACTCGCGGGTCGAGCTCTCGTACGACGTCGCGAGGTCGTCCGCGCTTGGACCACTCCTACGATCTCGGGCTCTCGAACGCCTGCACGACGGGTTGGTGGACGGCGTACTCACGGTGACGGCGGCAGAGCACCGGTCGCAACTGCGCAACCGCGAGGCGGCTGCCCGACGTCTGGTCGAGGTGCTCGCCGCTGCACTCGCACCGCCACCACCGGCCCGGCGGCACACCAGGCCGACCCGAGCCGCGAGAGCGCGCCGACTGGAACAGAAGAGACGCCGCGCCGACACCAAGCGGCTGCGCAGGCCGCCGGACTGAGTCAGCCCCGGTCAGCTGTCCGGGTCGCGCCGGCCGTCAGCGTCGAGGTCGGCGAGGAAGCGCTCGAACTCGGCCCCGATCTCGTCTGCACTCGGCATGGTCGTCCGGTCGGCCAACAGGCTGCCCTTGCTGGAGCCGCCGACGTAGGCGTCGTACTGGTTCTCCAGCGCGCGCACGACCCGCCCGACATCGTCGGACTGCTCGACCTGCTCCTGCACCAGCTTGCGGGTCTGGCCAGCCGCTTCGGTGAGGGCGTCGATCGGGATGCGCAGGCCGGTGGCGGCGGCGATCGATCGCACCAACGCGAGCGAGGCGTCCGGATAGTCGGCCTCGGCGAGGTAGTGCGGCACGTGGGCGACGAACCCCATGGCGTCGTGATCCGTCTCACCCAGGCGAAGCTCCAGCAACGAGGCCGCGCTCGACGGGAGGCGGATCTCGCCTCGCCACGGGTTGACGACCGTGACGAGAGACTTCCGGGTTGCGTGCGCGGTGACACCGAGCGGACGCGTGTGCGGAACGGCCATCGGGATGCCGTGGACACCGATCGTGAGGCGGACGCCGAGCTGCTCGATCAACCCGATGACCGCCGCGACGAACCGCTCCCACTGGGCGTCGGGCTCCGGGCCGGTCAGCAGCAGGAACGGCGTCCCGTCGGCGTCGTGGACCAGCCGCAGGGCGAGCTCGGGCGTCGCGTAGCGCTCGAAGTGGTCTTCGACGAAGAGCATCTCCGGACGGCGGGCGCGATAGTCGACCAGCAGGTCGGCGTCGAACTGGGCGACGACCCGGTGATCGAGGGTGGAGAGCAGATGGTCGACGAAGCCCTTGCCGGCACTGCCGGCGTCCATGAACCCGTCGAGGGCGTGGACGAGCACGGCACCGTCGAGCTCGGGTACGTCGGATGCGAGTTGGTACAGACCCTTCGGGTCGAGCATGTGGAGCACTCCTGCAGTCGGCGTGAGCCTTGACCTCCATCACAACAGCTGACGGGCCGCCGTGCATCCCGCGACGCCGAAACGGCTCAGGAACGTGGGCTCGAACATCTCGCGACTCTCTGCTGGCTGGCGGACCCGGAGGGTCGGACGAACACCCGGCTCCGGAAGGTCAAGACAGGTCGGCCAGTGCGGGGATCGCGTCCGCTGTGGCTCGATCTACCTCCCGACAGCGGTGGCCATCGCCTGTTGGTGGGGCAGACCGAGCACGGCGCACACGAGTCCGAGGAAGGCGTCGGCGTCGCGCAGCAGGTCGTCTGCCTCGCGCGCCGTGACGGCACGAGCGAGCCCGGCCTCGGCGGCGGCTCGTTTTCCGGCACCGGCCGCGAAGAATGCTGCCCACTCAGCAAGCTCCGGGGCAACGGCGGCCAGAACGGTCCAGACGTTGCGTGGCCCTTGCCCACGGCCACGGCGGGCACCGGAGGCGGCACCCTCGGCCCGGGCCCGAGCGGCCAGCACCGCTGCTCCGGCCCGCAGCGCCGCCAGATGTGCCGCGGCGTAGCGCTCGGCGGCCGTCGCCGCGACGGCCGCCTCGGCCAGGCACCCACGGGACTGGTCGAGCAGGTCCACGACCGCGTGACCCGTGCGTGGCCGCCCGGTCCGGACGGCGGCGTTCACCGGCGCCCGCCCAGGGCGAGCGACCACTGCATGCTGGACAGGTCGCAGGACAACTCGTACACAGCTCGCGGCGCATGCCGGCCACCGGCGGCCTCGACCAACCAGAACTCGCGCTGGTCACCGAGCCCCACCAGCGCCTGATGCGGGTCGAGAACCGCGAGGACGCGGCCGTCCGGCTGGGTGACAGCAGCGCCTCCGACCGGCGAAAGGCACCACGTGCCGGACTCGACCCAGTGGTCCAGCACGGATCGCACGAGGAACAGGCGGCCTCGCCAGAGGAACTGCTCCGGCTCAGGCACAGCTCCGTACGATCCGCGCCGCACGTCGACCGGCTCGCGTGCCGGCGACTCGTCGTGCTCGGTCATGACCGCCTCCCCAAGGCCGCAGGCGAGTGGCAACCCGCCGGGCATGGGGGTCGAGGGCCATGCCCGGCGGATCACCGCCGCCTGGGAGCATCACCGCCCCACAGGTGGGTTCGAACGTGTGTTCGAACCCACCTGCACAGTACACCCCGGCCCGGACAGCCCGTCAACACCACGCACACCTAGGGTCGGACCTCGTGACGGCCGAGCTGCATCCGAACGCCGTGAGAGTCGCCGACGCCCTGGCCGCGGCCGGACACCCTGACCGGGTGGTCGTCCTTTCCCTGCCGGCTCCGACCGCCGCGGCCGCAGCGAGGCAGCTGGGCTGCGACGTCGGCGCGATCGCGAACTCACTGATCTTCGATGCCGACGGCGAACCACTTCTGGTCCTCACCAGCGGAGCGCACCGCGCGGACACGGCCGTGCTGGCGGCGGCCGTGGGTGCGGCCACGGTGCGGCGGGCGTCCGCGGATTTCGTCCGGACGCATACCGGACAGCCGATCGGCGGCGTCGCACCGGTCGGTCACCCGGCGCCGGTCCCCACCCTCGTCGACACCTGGCTCGGCAGGCACGACCGGCTGTGGGCGGCGGCCGGGCATCCGCACACGGTGTTCCCGACGACGTACGAGCAGCTGATCACGCTGACCCGCGGTCGCACACTCGACGTCGCCGGCTAACTGCCCAGCGCGGGCGCAATACTCGCAGGTCGCCCTCGCCGAGTAGATTCACACCCACGCGCCCAGAACTCGGGGTAGGGAAGCGCGCCATGGGAGGTGGCCATGGAGTCGATCGCCTATGCCATCTCCGGCGGTTGGGCCTCCGGCATCAGCGCGTACGGGACCCTCCTGATCCTCGGGTTGGTCGGGCGCGCCGGATGGCTCGACACCCCTGACGCGCTGCAGCGCACCGACGTCCTCATCCTGGTCGGCCTCCTCGCCGCCGTGGAGTTCGTCGCCGACAAGGTTGCCTACGTCGACAGCCTGTGGGACTCCGTCCACACCGTGGTCCGGCCGATCATCGCCGGCGTTCTCGGGCTGCTGATCGCCGGCGACGCCTCGACGCTGGAGCAGGCGCTGACAGCAAGCCTCGCCGGCGGCCTCGCCCTGCTCTCCCATGCCGCGAAGGCAGGGTTGCGCCTTGCGGTGAACACCTCGCCCGAACCGGTGTCCAACGTCGGTGTGAGCACGGCGGAGGACGTATCGGTGGCCGGCGTCCTGCTCATCGCGACGGAGCATCCCTGGCTCGCGGCGGGCATCGCGCTCGTGCTGCTCGTCGTCAGCCTCGGGCTCGCCTTCTGGCTGCTCAAGCGCATCCGGCGAGGCTGGCATCGGCTGCAGGACCGGTACTTCTCCGACGTCAGCGACTGAGCCGCAACCGCGCGGCGTCCCGAGATCGCTACGCTCACGCGTCGTGGCTCGGGTGGTGGTCGTCGGCGCCGGTCTGGGCGGCCTGGCCGCCGCTGCCCGCCTGGCCGACCTCGGTCACGGCGTCACCGTGCTGGAGCAGGCGGCGTCCGTCGGCGGCACGGTCGGCACCTACGCGCGCGACGGGTACAGGTTCGACACCGGTCCCACGTCGTTCACGCTCCCAGCGGTCTTCCACGACCTGTTCCGCACGACCGGTCGCCCGCTCGAACGCGAGATCGACCTGGCGCCCGTCGACCCCTCCTGCCGCTATCGGTTCGCCGACGGTGTCGAGGTCGACCTCCCGAACGCCAGCAGAGCGGGCGCGATCCGCGCGCTCGACGAGGCGCTGGGTCCCGGCGCAGGTGCGCAGTGGCACGCGATCCTCCAACGTGGTGAGCGTACGTGGCGGGCCGTTCGCGGCCCGGTTCTCGACTCGCCGCCATCGGCTCGCGACCTGATCCGCATCGCGACGAGCCCGGCGACGCTGCGAGCCGTCGGCGTCGGGCTGCCGTTGCGAAAGGCGGCTGCTCGGCACCGGACCGACCCACGCCTCCGGGCGATGCTCGCGCACTACGCGGCCGACGCCGGCGCCGATCCGCGGCGGTCGACTTTCCCCCTCCTCCCCTACGTCGAGCACACGTTCGGCACGTGGCACGTGCGAGGCGGCGTGCACCGTCTGGCCGAGGCCATCCGCGACCGCGCCGTCGCCCGCGGGGCGGCGGTGCGGACCGGCGTCGAGGTCGATCACGTGCTCTCGTCGGGCGGGCGTACCAGCGGCGTCCGGCTGGCCGGCGACGGTGCCGACGTCGCGGCCGACGTCGTCGTCGCCGACGTCGATGCCTCCCACCTCTACCGCGATCTGGTCGCGCCACACCGCCGGCGGCCGCGGTCGGACCACACCGGCGGGTGGCCGTCGGTCTTCACCATGTTGCTGGCCCTGCACGGCAGGACACCGGGACTTCCGCACCGCACCGTCCTCTTCCCCGCCGATCTCGACGCCGAGTTCGACTCGCTGTTCGGGACGACGCGGGGTCCCGTCGACGACCCCACCGTGTACGTCAGCGCACCCGACGACCCCGGCATGCGGCCGGATCAGGACAGCGAGGCGTGGACGGTCCATGTCCGGGCTCCCCCGCACGGCGTCGACACACCCGGCGCGGTCGACTGGACGCCGAACGGCATCGCAGACACCTACGCCGACCAGGTGTTGGCTGTCTTGGCAGCCCGCGGCCTCGAGGTGCGGGATCGGGTGGCGTGGCGCGTTGTCCGCACGCCGCGCGACGTCTTCGCAGACACCCGGTGGCCGGGCGGCGCGATCGGCCCGTCCGTCACGGACGCGCGGTCGGTGCTGCGCCGTCCGGCGAACGGGTCCCCGGTGCCTGGCCTGTTCCTCGTCGGTGCGTCGACCCGTCCGGGTGCCGGGCTGCCGTTCGTCGCCTGGTCGGCGCACACCGTCGCCGATCTCGTCGGCCGCGCCTGAGTATGTGCACCGCCCGGACGGCCGCACGTCGTCGACTCGCGCTCCCCTGGCGCGCCATGGCACGCTGAACTGCTCCACAAAGTTGGGCATAACGTCCACGAGGCGACAGTTCAGCGTGCCATGCACGACAGTTCGGCGGGCCATGCACCGGGCGACGCACCCGGGGAACGCGGTCAGGCGCCCCAGGCCCAGCGGACCACGACCGTGACCGAGATCTCCTGCTGGCCACCGTCGACGGAGAGATCGGCCATCGGCACGGCGGCCGCCATCCGGCGCGGGACCGGGACCGGACCGCCACCCCCGGTCTCATCCACGGCCGTCACCTCGCCCAGCGTCCGGCCCGCGAGCGCCGCATACTGATCGGCCTTCGCCCGGGCGTCGGCAACGGCCGCCTCCCGCGCGGCCACGTACAGCCCCGACGGGTCGGAGTGGTCGAACGCCAGGCCGGACAGCCGCGCCGTCTCACCGCCGCTGCCGAGCACGTCCTGGACGATCGCCCCCGCGGCGCCGACGTCGCGAACCGTCGCCGAGAGTCCCAGCCTCGCCACATATCCCTGTGGCCTGCCACTGGAGCCGTAGTCCATGTGCACCGACGTCTCGGTCGTACGCAGGTCCACCGCCTGGATGCCCAGAGCCGTCAGGGTCTCCCTCATCCGGGCCAGTCCGCTGGTGGCGTCGGCGAGCGCGGCCTGAACGGCCTTCGCGCTGGACTCCGCGGCGAGGTCGATGCGGACGACGTCCGGCGGGGCCGACGCGCGTCCGGCTCCGACAACCGTGATCCCGGTGACATCGATGCTCTGCGTCACGGCGCCCGACTATGCCCGGTCGGCCGATACGACGCCCGCCGGTACCGCAGCGAGCTCCCGGCCGGGAAGACCGAGCGCGCGGTAGATCTCCCGCGTGGCCGTCGACTTGTTGAGCGTGATGAAGTGCAGGCCGGGTGCACCCTCAGCCAGCAGCCGCTCGCACATCCGCGTGGCGACGTCGACGCCGATGGCCCGGACGGCGTCGGGATCATCCTCGACCGCATAGAACCGCTCGGCCAGAGCGGCCGGGAAGTCGGCGCCCGAGAGGACGGCGAACTTCTCGATCTGCCGCACGTTCGTCACCGGCATGATGCCGGGAAGGATCGGTGCATCGCCGCCGGCGGCGGCTACCCGGTCGCGCAGCCTCAGGTAGTCGTCGACGTGGAAGAACATCTGGGTCACGGCGAAGTCGGCGCCGGCGCGGAACTTGTCGACCAGGAACCGCACGTCGGTGTCGAGATCGGGCGAGCGCGGATGCTTCTCCGGGAACGCGGCGACGCCCACGCTGAAGTCGCCCACCGACCTGATCAGCCGTACCAGCTCGTTCGCGTACTCGAATCCTTCCGGATGGCGCACCCACTCGGCCTGCGGGTCGCCGGGCGGGTCGCCGCGCAGTGCGAGCATGTTGCGGATCCCGGCGCCGGCGTACTGCCCGATGACGTGCCGCAGCTCCGCCACGGAGTGGTTGACGGCCGTGAGGTGCGCGACGGCGACCAACGTCGTATCCGTCGCCAGGCGTTCTGTCATGCGCACAGTGGTGTCGCGAGTACTGCCGCCCGCGCCGTACGTCACGGAGACGAAGGTGGGCTGCAACGACTCGAGCTCGCGAATGGTCCGCCAGAACAGCTCCTCCCCCTTGTCTGTCTTCGGCGGGAAGAACTCGAAGGAGAACGACCGCCGACCAGACGCGAGCAGCTCGCGGATGGTGGTCACGCCACCCGGCATCGTCGACGGCAGCCCCAATGTCACCGCCCAAGGCTAAGCCACAGCGCGTCGTGCCCGTGATCGTGCGCTCGCATGCCGGGACGGCCGGGCGCCCGCGTAGGGTGCGTGGACATGCAGGTGGCCGACGACCCGGTGGGGTCGCTGCGGCCCCGTATCCAGGGTGTGCTCGACGATCTGCTGGACCGCCAGCGGGACGTGCTCGGCGACCAGAGCCCCGACCTGCTCCCGCTGGTCGACGCCGCGGCCGAGCTGCTCGCGGGCGGCAAGCGGCTGCGTCCCGCGTTCTGTTACTGGGGCTGGCGCGGCACCGGAGCGCCCGACGGTCCCGCCATCCTGGCCGCGGCTGCCTGCCTCGAGCTGTTCCACGCTGCCGCCCTGATCCACGACGATCTGATGGACGGCTCGGACACCCGCCGCGGCATGCCCTCCGCGCACCGGCGTTTCGCCGACGTCCACGCAGCGCGCCAGTGGCGTGGGGACCCGGACCGGTTCGGCGGCGCCGTGGCCCTGCTTCTCGGGGATCTGTGCCTGGGATGGAGTGACGAGCTACTGCATTCCGCCGGCCTGCCGGACGAGGCACTGCGCCGGGGGCGACCCTTGTTCGAGCGGATGCGCACGGAGCTGATGGGCGGTCAGTACCTCGACGTCCTGGAGCAGGCCAGTGGCGGCCTGTGGCCTGCCGGCCAGGCCGATCGCGCCCGGCGGGTCATCCGCTACAAGAGCGCCAAGTACTCGGTCGAACATCCCCTGCTGCTGGGCGGCGCACTGGCCGGGGCACTACTGCCGTTGCTGGCTGCGTACTCCGCCTACGGGCTCGCGCTCGGCGAGGCGTTCCAACTCCGTGACGACGTGCTCGGGGTCTTCGGTGACCCGGACCGGACCGGAAAGCCGGCCGGCGACGACCTTCGTGAGGGCAAGCGCACGCTGCTGGTCGCCTACGCCACGGAGCGCGCCACGGCGAGCCAGGCGGCGACCATGTCGGAGCTGCTCGGTGCCCCGGACCTGTCCGACCGCGACGTCGACGTGCTGCGTGGTGTGATCGTCGGGACCGGGGCCCTGGACCGGGTGGAGCACCTGGTCGCCGAGCTGGTCGGCCAGTCGGCCGCCGCGCTGGATGCGGCGCCGGTCGCCGCCGAGGCGCGCGCCGCGCTGGGCGTGCTCATCACGGCGGCGACGGCCCGCACGGTCTAGACGACCCGCCCCCTTGCAGTCACTGGAGGGTTTCCCGCCCTTCGCCGACAATGTAAGGCGGAGAACCCTCCACTGACGGACGTGTGGCAACCGCACGGCGGCGATCGCGTCGGAGTTCGGGCTGGCGCGGCGGAATCCGTACACTCACCTGCGTGGACCTGCACGTCTCCGAGGCGCCTGTCGGCCGCATGGTGGACGGCCGCTACCGCGTCGATGCGACGCTTGCCCGCGGCGGCATGGCCACCGTGTACCGGGCACTCGATACCCGGCTCGACCGCGTCGTGGCGCTGAAGGTGATGCACCCGGAGCTGGCCGTCGACGACGAGTTCGTCGAGCGCTTCATCGGCGAGGCCCGCTCCGCTGCGCGCCTGTCCCACCCGGCCGTCGTTGCCGTCTTCGATCAGGGTGAGGACGCCGGCTCAGTCTTTCTCGCGATGGAGTACGTCGAGGGCCGAACGTTGCGACGGGTGCTGCGCGACCGCGGGCGGCTCTCGCCCGAGCACGCGCTGAAGCTCGTCGAGCCTGTGCTGGCCGCTCTCGACGCCGCACACACGGCCGGCATCGTCCACCGCGACGTCAAGCCGGAGAACGTCCTCGTCGGCGACGACGGGCGCGTCAAGGTCGCCGACTTCGGACTGGCGCGGGCCCTCAGCGACGCGTCCACGGCCACCCGCGGGCTGCTGCTCGGCACCGTCAACTACATCTCGCCGGAGCAGGCCCTCGGCGAGGCCGCGACGCCGCGCTCGGACGTGTACTCGGCCGGTGTGATGCTCTACGAGCTGCTGACCGGTGCGCCCCCCCACACCGGGCCGACCGACTTCGTGATCGTCCGCAGCCACATCGACGAGGACGTGCCGGCGCCGTCCGAGACCGAGCCCGCAGTACCCGGCCCGGTCGACGAGCTGGTGCGCCGATCGACCACGCGTGACCCGGAGCAGCGTTATGCCGACGCCGGCGCATTTCTCGCGGCAGTTCGGGGCACACGCGCCGCGCTGGACTCCGCCGTGCCCGGCCTGGAGCCACGCGAGTCCGCGGGCGTCTCGATCGCCGAGGCCATGACCTCGACGCACGCGGTCCACGGCCCCGGCCGCCTCTCGGACCACACCACCGTGCTCCCACGCACGGGCGTGATCCCCCGGCCGCCCGCACGGGCGCGC
>JBOGDS010000010.1:0-62154 GCA_050743075.1 Jiangellaceae bacterium
GCCGCACCTCATCAGCCGCCACGATGCCCAGTATCGACCCCAAGGCCACATAGCTACCCTGGAACCGGTCTCGTCGACCAACCGCTGGCGAGACGTCCGCGTTGCGACAACCGCCAGAATCCGCCGAACGACATCCGGAAGGTAACCGGCCGGTGCGAGCAGGCCATGGACGTGACCTGAACATCAATCTACGTCGCACGACCGGCGCGAAAGTGCCCGCTGCCACGATGGGGACATGAGCGTCGCACCCGATGGCCGCCACCTGCTGGCGGTGGCCCATGGGTCCGGCAACGACGTCGCAGCGCTGCGGGACGCGCTCGCGGCCGGCGTCGACCTCGTCGAGGCCGACGTCCGTCAGTACCGGCGCACGCTCGAGGTACGGCACACCAAGACCCTTGGGCCGCATCTGCTCTGGGACCGCTGGGTGCTGCTGCGACGGCGCGATGTCGTCCTACCGGACCTGGCCGCCGTTCTCGACGCCGCCGACGGCGACCACCGGCTCATGCTCGACCTCAAGGGAGCTCACAGAGAGCTCGCCCCGGCTGTGGCCGGATTGCTGCGCGCGGTCGCGCCAGGCACACCCGTGTCGGTCTGCGCCCGGAACTGGTGGATGCTCGCCGCGTTCGCCGACAACCCCGCAGTGCGGCTGAACCTGTCGGCGGGCAGCCGGCGCGGCCTGCGCCGCCTGCGTGCCCTCGTGCGCGCGGCCGAACCGCCATGGCCGGGTTGCCGGCCGCCGGTTGGCGTGTGCGTGCGCCGTGCGCTGCTGACGCCTCTGGTGGTCGCCGAGCTTCGCAACACCGTCGATCACGTGCTGACCTGGCCGGTCGACACGCAGGCGGAACTCGCCGACGCCCGCAGCCTGGGCGTGACCGGCGTCATCAGCAGAAGTCTCCCCCTGCTACGAGAGGTGCTCGCCGACTGCTGAGCGGAGCAGAGACGGGCCTCAGCCGGCTTCGCGCGCCGCGGCGCCGCGGCGGGCGCCACCGCCGGTCGACGCGGCTGCCGGGACCTCCGCGACCTCGGGCAGCTCGGACTTCGGGTTGCCGACGAACGTGAAGTTCGCCTCGCGGCCCTCTCCCTCGACGTCGACCACGACGATCTCGCCGGGCTTGAGCTCGCCGAAGAGGATCTTCTCGGACAGGGTGTCCTCGATCTCGCGCTGGATCGTCCGCCGCAGCGGCCGGGCGCCGAGCACCGGGTCGAACCCGTGCTGGGCGAGCAGCTCCTTGGCGGCCTGCGTGAGCTCGATACCCATGTCCTTGTCGTGCAGCCGGGTGTCGACCTGGGTGATCATCAAGTCCACGATCCGGACTATCTCCTCCTGCAGGAGCTGGTGGAAGATGATCACGTCGTCGACACGGTTGAGGAACTCCGGCCGGAAGTGCTGCTTGAGCTCCTCGGTGACCTTGGCCTTCATCCGGTCATAGTCGCCGTCGGCCTCGGCCCCTGAGGAGAAGCCGAGGCTCTGGCCCTTGCTGATGTCACGGGTGCCGAGGTTCGTGGTCATGATGATCACGGTGTTCTTGAAGTCGACCACCCGACCCTGGGCGTCGGTGAGCCGGCCGTCCTCCAGCACCTGCAGCAGCGAGTTGAAGATGTCCGGGTGCGCCTTCTCGACCTCGTCGAACAGCACGACCGAGAACGGGCGCCGGCGCACCTTCTCGGTGAGCTGGCCGCCCTCCTCGTAACCGACGTAGCCGGGTGGCGAGCCGAACAGCCGCGACACGGTGTGCTTCTCGGAGAACTCGCTCATGTCCAGCTGGATGAGCGCGTGCTCGTCGCCGAACAGGAACTCCGACAGCGCCTTGGACAGCTCGGTCTTCCCGACACCGGACGGGCCGGCGAAGATGAACGAGCCGCCGGGACGCTTCGGGTCCTTCAGGCCGGCGCGGGTGCGTCGGATCGACTTGGACAGCGCCTTGATGGCGTCCTCCTGGCCGATGATCCGCTTGTGGATCTCGTCCTCCATGTGGAGCAGACGCGAGGTCTCTTCCTCGGTGAGCTTGAACACCGGGATACCGGTCGCGGTGGCGAGCACCTCGGCGATCAGCTCGTCGTCGACCTCGGCGACGACGTCGAGGTCGCCGGCCTTCCACTGCTTCTCCCGCTCGGCCTTCTGGGCGATGAGCTGCTTCTCGCGGTCGCGCAACGAGGCAGCCTTCTCGAAGTCCTGCGAGTCGATCGCGGACTCCTTCTCCCGGCGCACCTCGGCGATCCGCTCGTCGAACTCGCGCAGGTCCGGCGGCGCGGTCATCCGCCGGATACGCAGCCGGGAGCCGGCCTCGTCGATCAGGTCGATCGCCTTGTCCGGCAGGTAGCGGTCGGAGACGTAGCGGTCGGCCAGCTGGGCGGCCGCCACCAGGGCGGCGTCGGTGATCGAGACCCGGTGGTGGGCCTCGTACCGGTCGCGCAGGCCCTTGAGGATCTCGATGGTGTGGGCCAGCGTCGGCTCGTGCACCTGGATCGGCTGGAACCGGCGCTCCAGGGCGGCGTCCTTCTCGACGTACTTGCGGTACTCGTCGAGCGTGGTGGCGCCGATGGTCTGCAGCTCACCGCGGGCCAGCATGGGCTTGAGGATCGACGCGGCGTCGATGGCGCCCTCGGCGGCACCGGCACCGACCAGGGTGTGGATCTCGTCGATGAACAGGATGATGTCGCCGCGGGTGCGGATCTCCTTGAGGACCTTCTTCAACCGCTCCTCGAAGTCGCCGCGGTACCGGGAGCCGGCGACCAGCGCACCGAGGTCGAGGGTGTAGAGCTGGCGGTCCTTCAGCGTCTCGGGCACCTCGCCCTTGACGATGTTCTGGGCCAGGCCCTCGACGACGGCGGTCTTGCCGACGCCCGGCTCGCCGATGAGGACGGGGTTGTTCTTCGTACGGCGGGACAGTACCTGCATGACCCGCTCGATCTCCTTCTCGCGCCCGATGACCGGGTCGAGCTTGCCCTCCCGGGCGCCCTGGGTCAGGTTGCGTCCGAACTGGTCGAGGACGAGCGATGTCGACGGCGCCTCGCCCTGCGGGCCGGCGCCGGACGTCGCGGCCTCCTTGCCGCCCTGGTAGCCGGAGAGCAGCTGGATGACCTGCTGGCGCACCCGGTTGAGGTCGGCGCCGAGCTTGACCAGCACCTGGGCAGCGACACCTTCCCCCTCGCGGATCAGGCCGAGCAGGATGTGTTCGGTGCCGATGTAGTTGTGGCCGAGCTGCAGCGCCTCGCGCAGGGACAGCTCCAGCACCTTCTTGGCCCGCGGCGTGAACGGGATGTGCCCGCTCGGCGCCTGCTGACCCTGGCCGATGATCTCCTCGACCTGCTGACGCACAGCCTCCAGCGAGATGCCGAGGCTTTCCAGCGCCTTCGCCGCCACCCCCTCGCCCTCGTGGATCAGGCCCAGGAGGATGTGCTCGGTCCCGATGTAGTTGTGGTTGAGCATCCTGGCCTCTTCCTGTGCCAGGACGACGACGCGCCTCGCGCGGTCGGTAAACCTCTCGAACATCAGCGGCGCTCCTCACCGAGCGGTCTGGGTGTGCCCGGGGCTCTCCCGGTCCGCCCGTACCCGCATGCTAACCCGCTCCCGGCGGCGGTCTGGTGTCGTCTCGCGACGGGATACGACTGCACAACACCCGTCCTACCCGACGGCGTTCCGGCGAAGCGCCCCCGTCCGCCAGGGGCGAACAAGAGTCAGGACGCGGGCGTCCGTCGGACGACGACGTGGGCGACGTTGCCGGCGCCCCGGGTGAGAACCGGCGTGTGGGTGTCGCTGACCCAGGTGCCCACCTCCGACCGCAGCCGGGCCCACACCGAGATCGAGGCCCGCTCGTCGACGTCGGCGGCATCGACCGCGAGCTCGAACGGGATCGGCACCTGGCCGGTCACCTGGACGGCATTCTGCGCGAGGATCACGGCCGGCGCATCGGCGAGCGAGACGTCGGCCACCCGCACCGTCAGTACAGCCCCGGGCGGTAGCGCAATCCGCTCGCGAAAGGCCACCGTGCCTGTCACGGCGACCAGGGCGGGAGCTGGGCTGGAGGCGGCGTCCACACCCAGAGCCTATCCGGCGGGCCCCCGCTCCCGTGATCATGAAGGAAAAGGGGTGCCATAGGACCCCGAATCCTTCATGATCACGGGGCGGGGAAGGGAGTGGGGGGTCAGAGGTCTGAGCGAGGATGGGGTCGTGAACCGCCCGGCCGTCCCGCTCTCGAGGCATCTGCTGAGGGTGCGCGACCTGATCGACCGCGCGTACACCGAGCAGCTCGACATCGCAGCGCTCGCCCGCAGTGCCTCCGTCTCGCCGGCCTACTTCGGCCGGAGCTTCAAGGCGGCCTTCGGTGAGACCCCACATCAGTACCTCATGAGTCGCCGGATGGAGCGGGCCAAGGCGTTGCTGCGCGCCGGTGAACTGTCGGTGACCGAGGTCTGTCTTGCCGTCGGGTTCACCAGCCTCGGCTCGTTCGGTACCCAGTTCCGGCGGCTCGTCGGCGACAGCCCCAGCGCCTATCGGCAGCGGGACGGTCACGAGGAGCTGGCGAAACTGCCGGGCTGCTACGTACGCATGTGGACCCGTCCCCGACGGTGAGCAGCCAGCCCGAACTGGGCGGTTTTCGAGAAGCCGGACCCGCGCCGGCGTTCTTATCGTCGTGGGCAACGGCCGCTGACAGGCTGCCGAGACGACGACAGGAGACGTGCGATGCAGAGCGTCCAGTCCAGGGACGGCACGACGATCGCGTTCGATCAGCTGGGTGGGGGTGCGCCGATCATCGTGGTGGCCGGTGCGTCGTGTGATCGAGCGATCGACGCCCCGATTGCCGAAGAGCTGGCCCGGCACTGCACCGTGCTCAACTACGACCGGCGTGGCCGCGGCGACAGCGGCGACACGCTGCCATATGCGGTCGAGCGAGAGGTCGAGGACATCGAGGTCCTCGTGGCCGCGGCCGGCGGTTCGGCCAGCCTGCTCGGACTCTCGTCCGGAGCTGCGCTGGCGGCGGAGGCGGCGGCGAGCGGACTCCCCGTCGACAAGCTGATCATGTGGGAGCCACCCTTCAGCGTCGACCCAGACGGGCCACGGCGGGCCAAGGAGTACGCCGACCGGCTTTCCGAGCTGCTCGCGGCGGGCCGCCGCGGAGACGCGCTGGAGCACTTCATGAGACTGGTCGGCCTTCCCGCCGAGATGATCGCGCAGGTCCGTCAGTCGCCGTCCTGGCAGGTCGGCGAGAGCTTGGCGCCCACGCTGGCGTATGACGCCGCCGTGATGGGCGACAACGTGATCCCGACCGACCGGTTCGGCGACATCGGCGCCTCCACGCTGGTGCTCGCCGGCTCGCAGAGCCCGGACTTCCTGCGAGAGGCGGCCGCTCAGGTCGCTGCCGCCATCCCCGGAGCCCGCCATGACATCCTGGACGGCCAGGACCACGACGTGGCGGCCGACGCCCTCGCACCGGTCGTGGTGGGCTTCGCCGGCCGGTGAGGGCGGCCCGACCAGGCGGGGGCCGGGGCGGGCGGCATGGTCAGCCGAGCGGTTCGTGATGAGGAGCAGGTCATGATCACCGGGGTCGGGTTGGTGTGCGTCAACGTCTTGGACATGGACGTAGCGCGCGACTTCTACGTCGGCAAGCTCGGTCTCCAGGTCGGCGTCGACATGGTCCAGGACGGCTTCCACTGGTTCGTCGTTCACGCGCCAGAGCAGCCGGACGTGCCGTTGATGCTGGTGGTCCCGGGTCCGCCGGTCGTGGACGGCGAGATCGCCGAGCAGATTCGGTCCCTTGTGGCCACCGGCTATCTGGGTCCTGGTGCGTTCTCGACGAAGGACTGCTGGGCAACGTACCGCGAGCTCGAGGCCAAGGGCGTGGAGTTCATCGAGGAGCCGGAGGAGCGCTTCTACGGGATCGACGCGGCGTTCCGCGACCCGTTCGGCAACCATTGGCGCTCACCCAACCCAGTCGGCCTGTCGTCAACGTCCTGCCCCGCAACAGCTAGGGCTCGTTGTCCAGCACATCGTGGTGTCTGCGTCGCCCTCGCTCACGTTCGGACCAGGCGGTCCAGACCCGCTCGGCGACCGGCATCCGGAGCCGGCCGCCGAGGTGCATCGCACGCCACACCCCGCGGTAACCGGGCAGAACACCCGCTGCGACGAGGACGTGCCCGACGATCACCGGTGTGAACAAGTAGGTTGACCACCGGTGGATCCGGTTGAACCACACGAACGTGGGACCTCCGGACACGGCCCACAGGCCGATCCCGCTGACGACCAGGGCCAGGAGCAGCACGATCATCACCACGTTGGCGATCCGCTGGCCCGGGTCGAAGTGACCCTCGTGCCGTGCGAACCTGCCGGTGAACACCGCGGCCGGCCAGCGGGCGAACCACCGCACCTCGGACCGACGGAAGCGCACGGAGTCCGACGCCAGCGTCCACGCCGCCCGCCATCCCGCGACCAGGCCGAGCGCCGCGATGCCCGCGAGTACCCAGCCGATGACGGTGTGCACCTCGGTGTCCGGCGTGCCGAGCAGTTCGGCCAGGACGCTGGGCTGGCCCTCCCGGCCGAGCGTCAGCCACCAGCCGGTCAGCAACAGCACCAGTACGGTGACGTAGACGCCGGCGTGGAACCAGCGAGTCCGGCGGTTGTTGCGCTCGACGACCTCGGGCCCGGCGGTCACCTCAGTAGTCGTATCCCGGGTCATCCGAGTCGTCGGCCGGGGAGGCGCCGGCGCCCTCGACGTTGACCGTGATCTCGGTCTCAGGCCCTGCCGCGGAGTGGTCGGCATTGCGCAGCGAGATGTTCAGCGTGTGCTCGCCCGGCTCGAGGCCCACGACGGCGGGCGAGTCCTCGGTGATCTCGCGGGCTTCGCGGTTGCCTTCCTCGAAGACCTCGTAGGCGCTCTCGTCGCCGTCGAAGGCGACGTGCACGTGGTGGAGGCCGGTGTCCGTGGTGCCGAGCTCCTCGCTGGAGTCCACCTCGAGCGTGAACGGCAGGCCGATCGTGTCGCCGTCGGCCGGCTGGAGGATCTCCACCGTCATGCCGCCGTCGCCGCCCGATGTGGTCGCCGTCTCGCCGCCGTCGTCGCCACCGCACGCGCTGACACCGAGCGCCAGGGCGCCGATGGCAGCCATCGTCCGTAGCCGCTTCGTCATCGACCTCATCCCTCGAAAGAGTGCGAATCTCCTATGCACAGAGGTACGCCTCAGCCGGCCAGCGGGTTCAACTGGTGGACGTGAGCGCCTACGCTCGGCAGCGACGCATCTGGAGGGAGCCGATGCCGGTTTCGTCGACGGTGCGCGAACGATGCCAGCGTCTGCTCGCGCCGGGCGAGCAGATCCGCTATCTGTTCCCGGCGAACTCCGCCGTCCTGCCCGTCGGGCTGGGCGTCGCACCGTTCTTCGTCGCCGTCACCGATCGCAGCGTCGTCGTCCTCACGGCCAGTTTTCTGCGCCGCAACCGACCCGACGGCGTGTGGGCGCGACATCCGAGGAACACCCGGCTGGGACCGCTGGAGATGTCGCTCGGGCCGACGTTCGCACTCGGCGACGTCGTGTTCGAGGTCGACGAGGAGTACGCCGCGATCATCGGTGCGGCCGACGCCGAGCTCGACGGGCCGGCCAGGCTCCCCGAGGACCCGCTACCCGACCTGTGAATCGAGTGGCGACGCGTCGCTCGAGGCAAGGGGTGTGCGGCGACACTTGTTCGGTAGCTGGTTTCTCCCGACCTGGTCGTGCGCTGCTCATCCGAGCTGGTCGACCAGCCGAGGACAGGATTGATACATGCGGATCGGCTTGTTCGTCACGTGTCTGGTCGACGGGTTGTTCCCGGAGGTCGGGAAGGCGACGGTCCGGCTACTGGAGCGGCTCGAGCACACGTCCCGTTGGCGCAGACGTGTTGTGGGCAGATGCATCTCAACACCGGGTACACGCGCGAGGCCCGGCCGATGGTCCGGTCCTTCGCGGAGGCGTTCGACGCGTACGAGGTGGTCGTCGCCCCGTCCGGGTCGTGTGTGGCCTCGTGCGTCACCAGCATGCGGCGGTCGCGCGCCGCACCGGCGACGACGGGTTGGCCGAGCGGGTCGATGCGGTGGCGGCCAGGACGTACGAGCTGTCGGAGTTCCTCGTCGACGTGCTACGTGTCACTGACGTGGCCGCCCACTTTCCGCACCGGGTGACCTACCACCCGACGTGTCACTCGCTGCGGTTGCTGCGGGCGGTGCGGGGCATCGACCTGGTCGAGCTTCCTGACCCCGACCAGTGCTGCGGCTTCGGCGGAACGTTCGCGGTGAAGAACGCCGATGTGTCCACGGCGATGCTCGCCGACAAGATGCGGCACGTTCTCGCGACCGGCGCCGAGGTGTGCACCGCTGGCGACTCATCGTGCCTGATGCACACTGGGCCAGGGACGCCGCCGAAGCCAACCGGATCGTCACCGGCCTGGTCCGCGCCACCGGTGCCGACGAGGTCGTCAAGTCAAGTCGATGACCAGCCAGGAGATCGGCCTGAACGACGCCATGGCCGCGGCCGGCATCGCCGCCTGGGAGACCGACCTGGCCGAGGCCGCCCGCCGGCACCTGCGGGAGAAGTTCCTGCGCGCCGAGGTGGCGATCTCCGGCGCCAACTTCGCTGTGGCCGAGACCGGCACCCTGGTCGTCGTCGAATCCGAGGGCAACGGGCGGATGTGCCTGACCCTGCCGAAGACGCTGATCACCGTCATGGGCATCGAGAAGATCGTGCCCACGTGGCGCGACCTGGAGGTGTTCCTACAACTGCTGCCCAGGTCGAGCACGGCCGAGCGGATGAACCCGTACACCTCCATGTGGACCGGTGCCGCTTCCGGTGACGGACCGTCGGAGTTCCATCTCGTGCTGCTCGACAACGGCCGCACTGCGACCCTGGCCGACCCGGACGGACGGGCGGCGCTGCGCTGCATCCGTTGCTCCGCCTGCATGAACGTATGCCCCGTCTACGAGCGCACCGGCGGCCACGCCTACGGCTCGGTCTACCCCGGGCCGATCGGAGCCGTGCTCACCCCGCAACTCACCGGCGTCGCCGACAACCCCACCCTCCCCTACGCCTCCAGCCTGTGCGGCACCTGCTACGACGTCTGTCCGGTCGCCATCGACATCCCCGATCGCCAGGAACGGACGGATCGCGAGCCTGCCGCCACCCCTGTCAGCCTTGACACGCACCCGTGACCTGCCGGCCCCTCCGCCGGAGACGTTCCGCGACTGGTGGGCCCGCACGCGGCGGTCCGACCGGTGAGCGCGGCGCGCGAGGAGATCCTCGCCCGGATCAGGCACGCCCTGCGGGACCGGCCCGCCCCGCCCCGGTCCGCCGCGACTACCGCACCGCCGACGCGCCCGAACGCCGGGACGCCCGCCAGCTCGCACAATTGCTTGCCGAACGGCTCGTCGACTACCGGGCGACCGTCCGGCATTGCAGCACCGGTGACATCGCGCAGACCGTCGCCGACGTCCTGGCCCGCCGCGGCGTCCGGCGCATCGTCGTGGCCCCCGCGCTGGACCCGACGTGGCTCCCCCACTCTGACATCGATGCCGTCGGCGACGACCCACCGCTGTCCCCCCACGCCCTCGACCATGTCGACGGCGTACTCACCACCTGCGCAGTCGCGGTCGCCGAGACCGGGAGCCTGGTCCTCGACACCGGTGCCGGGCAGGGCCGGCGCATGCTCACTCTGGTGCCCGACTACCTGCTCGTCCTCGTACCCTCCGACGCCGTCGTCGGCACCGTCCCGGCCGCCGTCGCCAGACTCGAGCCCACCCGGCCGCTGACCTGGATCAGTGGACCCAGCGCCACCAGCGACATTGATCTCAACCGCGTCGAAGGCGTCCACGGCCCACGCACGCTCGACGTCGTCCTGGCCCGCTGACCGCCTTGTCGGTGTCTGACCTGCGTAGGGTGATCGAAGCCGATTTGTTCCCACGGCAGTAGACAGGCATCGATCATTGCCGTATCGAGCGATTGGAGACCACCGTGGCCGGTGAGCTGACGTTCTTCGAGATCGGTGTAGACGACGCCGAGCGGGGCCGCGCGTTCTACCAGGGCGTGTTCGGCTGGACGTTCGAGCGTGGCCCGAGCGGGCAGGGCTTCGTGATCGGCACGCCGAACGTCTCGGGCGGGATGCATGGCGGCGATCACGCGGCCGCCCCGTTGCTCTTCTTCCAGGTCGATGACATCGATGCGGCGATCACCCGGGTGCGCGAACTGGGCGGGGTCGTCGATGACGTCGACGTAGAGGGCGACGATGAGTCGACCGCAAGGTTCGGCAGGTTCACGATGTGCAAGGACGACCAGGGATCGCCGTTCGGACTGCATCAACCACCCGCGTGACCGACGCGACGGCCCGCGACCTGGTCGTCATCGTCGGCGCCGGGCCCGGCCTGGGCGCGTCGATCGGGACCGCGTTTGCGCGGACCGGTGCACGCGTAGTGCTGCTTGCCCGTGAGCGTGAACGGCTGGCGCGGTTGGCCGCAGACGTGGCGTCCGCGACTGGCGGCGCGGTGGACGCGATCCCCGGCGACGCGGCCGACGAGACGGCGCTGCGCAGTGCGTTCGCCGAGATCCGCGGGCGTCACGGTGACCCAACCGTGCTCGTCCACAACCCGTCGGTCGCCGTTGTCGCGCCCCCGACCCAGACACCGTACGACGGCCTGCTCGCCGGCCTCCAGCTGACCGTCGGGTCGCTGCTCGTGGCAGCTCAGGAGGTCGTCCAACCGATGCGGCAAACTGGCCGCGGCACGATCCTGGTCACCGGTAGCGGCAGTGCGCTGACCGGTTCGACGTGGTCGGCGGCCCTGGCCGTGCAGAAGGCGGCTGTGCGCAACCTCGCGCTGTCCTTCGCCGCAGAACTGCACGGCGACGGCATCCACGTCGCGATCGTCACGATCAACGGCGTCCTGGACAAGCCGGGCTTCGAGCGCGACCGGATCGCCGCCGAGTACGTACGCCTACACAAGGCCACAGACAGTCAGCCCGACACCTGGCACCCCGAACTGACCTGGACCGGACGAATGGCCCGCCATGGACATGAGGGGACCGCAGGATCTCCCGCGGGCGCATGACGAGCAGTAGCGGGGTGGCGGGTTGTTCCGGCCACCCCGCCGCTCACCGAGCAAACAGGTCAGTGCGCGGCGTCGTACTTCGCCAGGATATCGGCCGGAACCCGGCCGCGGTCGGAGACCTTCAGGCCCTGGTCGCGCGCCCACAGCCGGATCGCCTGCGTGTCGGTGCCACGCCCACCGGCGCGCCCCCGCCCGCGGCCACGACGGCTCACGCGCCGACCGGAGCCGACATACGGCGCGAGGGTGTCGCGAAGCTTCGCCGCATTCTTCCTGGACAGATCGAGCTCATAGGAGATGCCGTCGAGCGAGAAGCTCACGGTCTCCTCAGCGGTGCCTCCGTCGATGTCGTCGACGAGAATGACCTGGACCTTCTGGGCCATCGTGCGTTCCTTCCCGGGTGCGCGATGCAGGTGAAGAGTACGGCGGCTACATTACTACGCCGCGCGACGGAAAGCGCAATGTGGCTATGCTGTCGTCACAATCGCAGCAGCATACGGGTGTTGCCCAGCGTGTTCGGCTTCACTCGGTCGAGATCGAGGAACTCCGCGACACCTTCGTCATAACTGCGCAGGAGCTGTGCATACACGTCAGGCTCGACCGGTGTGCCTTCCACGGCCGAGAACCCATTGCGGGCGAAGAACTCGACCTCGAACGTAAGACAGAACACTCGCGAGACGCCGAGCTCGCGGGCAGCGTCCAGGAGCCTGCTGAGCAGGGCATTTCCCACGCCTTGACCCGTCCAGGCCGGATCAGTCGCCAGCGTGCGAATCTCGGCCAGGTCCTCCCAGATGACGTGGAGTGCGCCGCACCCGATCACCGCGTCGCTGTGCCGGTCCTGCGCCACCCAGAATTCCTGGACGTCCTCGTAAAGTGTGACGGTCTCCTTCGACAGCAGAATGCGTTTGGCCGTGTAGGTGTCGACCAACCGGCGGATCTCACTGACATCGGCCGTGCGCGCGCGCCGCACGTCGAAGGCGTCGGCACTCATTCTGGCTTGACCAGCGGGAACAGGATGGTCTCCCGAATCCCGGTGCCCGTCAGCAGCATGATCAGCCGGTCGACGCCCATGCCCATCCCACCAGTTGGCGGCATTCCGTACTCGAGCGCACGCAGGAAGTCCTCGTCGAGCTGCATTGCCTCGGGGTCGCCGTTGGCGGCCAACAGCGATTGCGCGATCAGGCGTTCGCGCTGGATGACCGGGTCGACCAGCTCCGAATAGGCCACCCCGAGCTCGACGCCGGCGACGACCAGGTCCCACGACTCGGTGAGCCTGGGGTCGTCGCGGTGCGGGCGCGCCAGCGGACGGACCGACTCGGGGTAGTCGCAGACGAACGTCGGCGCCAGCAGCGTGTGCTCGACCAGCTTTTCGTGCATTTCGAGCAGGATCTGCCCGCCGTCCCAGCCGGGCTCGACATGGACGTCGTGCTTGGCGGCCAGCTCGAGCAGCAGCTCCGCGGGCGTGTCGACGGTGACGTCGGTACCCACCGCATCCGACACGGCGTCGTGCACGGTCACCCGGGCCCACGGCGCCTCGAGGTCGATCTCGCCCCCCCTCCCGTCCGGGATCACGGTCCGCCCGGCGGAGCGCGCGGCGTCGAGCACGAGCCCGCGGGTCAACGTCGCCATCGTGTCGTCGTCGCCGTACGCCTCATACGCCTCCAGCATCGTGAACTCGGCGCTGTGGGTGGAGTCGATGCCCTCGTTGCGGAAGATCCGGCCGACCTCGTACACCTTGTCGATCCCACCGACGACTGCACGCTTGAGGTGCAGCTCCAAGGCGATCCGCAGCGTCACCGGCAGGTCGAACGCGTTGAGGTGGGTGTGGAAGGGACGGGCCGCCGCACCGCCGTGAACCAGTTGCAGGACGGGAGTCTCGACCTCGACGTACCCGAAGCGGTGCAGCGTCTCGCGGAGCGAGCGGACGACCGCCGCCCGGACACGCACCATCTCCCGTGCGGCAGGGTTGACGATCAGGTCGGCGTAGCGCTGGCGGGTCCGAGTCTCGTCACCGAGCGCTTTGTGGGCCACCGGCAGCGGTCGCAGCGCCTTGGAGACGATCGTCCACCGGTGGGTCATGACCGACAGCTCGCCGCGCCGGCTCGACACGACCTCACCCTCGATGCCGACGTGGTCGCCGATGTCGACCAGGTGCTTCCACTCCCGCAGCGACTGCTCGCCGATCCGGTCGAGCGAGAGCATGGCCTGCAGTTCGGTGCCGTCGCCCGCACGCAACCTGGCGAAGCAGAGCTTTCCGGTGTTGCGCAGGAAGATCACCCTGCCCGCGATCGCAACGGTCTTCCCGGTTGCTGCGCCCGCCTCGAGGTCGGGGTAGGCAGTGCGTAGCTCCGCAAGCGTGTGCGTGCGGGAGAAGCCGCGCACGTACGGCGGCGTGCCGCGGGCGAGCAGCTCGCGGCGCTTCTCCTGGCGCACCCGCATCTGCTCGGGCAGGTCTTCCTCGGGCGCGCTCGACCGGTCGCTCATGACCGACAAGGGTAGGGCGATCCGTTGCCTCCGCGGCGTCGCGGTGCGACAGTCGAGACCACGGAGGTGAGGTCGATGGGCGAGGTGCAGGTCGTCGATCGCGGGTCCCGCGAGATCGTGGTGTTCCTCTCCGGCGACATCGGCGACCAGATGGCCGACTCGCTGCACGGGGCCGTCGACGAGGTCAGCCAGATGGAGGGTCTGGGCGGCCTGAGCCACGCCGTCGTCGACATGCACGGCGTGACGGAGCTCGGCCCGTCCGGCGTGGCGTTCCTGCGCGAGCTGGCCGAACGTGGCCGCCATCGGGGTTTCGAGGTCTCGTTCTCGGCGATGAGCGGTCCGGCTCACCGTGCGGTCGAGGCTGCCGGCTGGCCGTTCATCGAGGCGAGCCCGCCGCCGCCCGCGTAGGGCGTCCGCGGCGCTAGGGTCATCGTCTCCCGCCGTCCCGAGGAGGCATGACCGTGCCGCAGTTCGACCTGCCCTTGGCCGACCTAGAGCATTACCTCCCGCAGCTCGACGTCCCCGACGACTTCGATGCGTTCTGGGCCCAGACCGTCCAGCTCGCACAGACGTCAGACCTGGCGCCCGCGTTCGCACCGACCGAGCATCTGCTCGAGACCGTCGACGTGCTCGACGCGCGGTTCTCCGGATGGGCGGGCGAACGCGTCGCGGCCTGGCTGTACCTGCCACGGCACCGTCCAGCTCGCACAGACGTCAGACCTGGCGCCCGCGTTCGCACCGACCGAGCATCTGCTCGAGACCGTCGACGTGCTCGACGCGCGGTTCTCCGGATGGGCGGGCGAACGCGTCGCGGCCTGGCTGTACCTGCCACGGCATCGAACCGGACCGTTGCCGGCGGTGGTCGAGCTGATCGGGTATGGGGGCGGCCGCAGCCTGCCGTACGACAAGGAGAACCTCCTCTTCAGCGCAGCCGGCTATGCGCACCTCGTCGTCGACACTCGGGGGCAGGGGTCCGCGGGCAGCCCGGGGAGTCACGCCCGATCCCGACCCGGTGCCGACGACGGGCCAGCACCCCGGCTTCCTGACCCGCGGCGTCATGGACCCTCGCACCTACTACTACCGCCGCCTGATGGCCGACGCCGTTCGAGCCGTCGAAGCTGTCCGCAGCCATCCCCTGGTCGACGGTGACCGGGTCGCCATCTGCGGACGCAGCCAGGGCGGCGGCCTGGCCCTTGCCGTGGCTGCGTTGGTTCCGGACGTGGCGGGGGTGATCGCCGACGTGCCGTTCCTGTGCCACTTCCGGCGCGCCGTCGCGATCACCGACGAACGGCCTTACTCGGAGCTGACGACCTACCTGAAGGTTCGCCGAGACGACGTCGAGCGGGTCTTCCGGACTCTCAGCTACTTCGACGGCATGAGCTTCGCTACCCGCGCCAGCGCACCGGCGCTCTTCGCCGTCGGCCTGACCGACGAGGTGTGCCCGCCTTCGACGGTTTACGCCGCGTACAACCACTACGCCTGGCCGAAGCAGATCCGGATCTGGCCGCACAACGGACACGAAGGCGGCGCCGTGTTCCAGCAGCGCGACAACCTCCTCTTCCTCCGCGACGTGCTCGCGCCCAGGTGAGCTGGGCGCCCGTTGATCACGCAAATCAGGCCAGGCCGGTGCGGAAGCCGTCGCGCCAGGTGGGGTACTTCGGTGTCCAGCCGAGCTCGCGTTTGGCCTTCGCGTTCGACGAGCCGCGCACAGTGGTCATCAGCGAGATCCCGTACTCGCCCAGCATCGGCCGCACGAGCCAAGCAGGCACGCGCATCGGCTGCTTCGCTCCGATCGCCTCGGCCAGGTAGGGCATCCAATGCGACACCGGAGCCGGCTCGTCGTCGACGATGTTGTAGATGCCGGGCGCGCCGCGTTCGATGGCGGCCAGCGTGGCGGTGGCGACGTCGTCGATGTGTACGAACGACCACACCCCTGTCCCACCGCCCACGATCGGGAACCTGCGCTTGCGGATCATCTCGACGATGTCGCCGCCTGAGGTCAGGCCCGTGCCCGGCCCGTAGAACGCGCCGTAGCGCAACACGACCCCGTCGAGTTCCGTCGCGCCCGCCGCGGTGGACTCCAGGTACCGGATTGCCTCCAGCGTCTCCCGCGACGGCGCCGTCGGGTTGGGGTCCAGCGGGTCGTCCTCGGTCTTGACCGGCCCTGCGGTGCGCTCGTTCGGCCATCCGGTGTAGCTCTGCGCGACGAACCGCTGCGCGCCGACCGCGCGTGCCGCGGCGAGCAGGTTGTCCAAACCCTCGGTGCGCAGCCTGTTGGTCAGGGCGAAGGTCTCGTCGAAGTGCCTGAGGTCGGCCGGACCCGACAGCGCACTGAGCTGGTGGACGACGACATCCGGCTCGGCCGAGGTCATGGCGCCCAGCACCGCCTCGGCGTCCAGCGCGTCGACCACGACCGGCTCCGCCCCCGCCGCCGCGAGCGCGTCCACCTTGTTCGCTCTTCTCGTGGTCCCGACGACGTCGTGGCCAGCCTCGACCAGCATCGGAATCAGCGCCTGGCCGACGACACCTGTCGCTCCTGCCAGAAAGATCCGCATCACATACTCCTTTCGTCACCCCCACGACGAGGTAGCCGCACGCGCTGTGACAATCGGGTGGTGACGAACCTCGCGACGGCGAGACCCGACGAGCTGCGCTCGTTGATGTTCTCGATCGCCTACCGCATGCTCGGTAGCGTCACCGAGGCGGAGGACGTCGTCCAGGACGCGTTCGTCCGGCTGCACGGAACGGCAGCCGACGACATCGAGTCGCTCGACGCGTACGCGACGACGGTCACGACCCGGCTCGCCATCGACCACCTGCGATCGGCCCGCGTGCGACGGGAGACGTACGTCGGCTCGTGGCTGCCCGAACCGCTGCTGACGTCGCCCGACGGCCCCGCCGAGCGCGCCGAGATGGCCGACTCGCTGTCGATGGCGTTCCTGGTCCTGCTGGAGTCGTTGTCGCCAGTCGAGCGAGCGGTGTTCTTGTTACGCGAGGTCTTCGGTTACGGCTACGACGAGATCGCCCGAATCGTCGCCAAGTCCGAGCAGAACTGCCGGCAGATCTTCGCCCGGGCTCGGGGCCGCGTAGCGGAACGTCGCCCGCGCTTCGAGGCCTCGCGGGACAAGCGGGACGAGCTCGCCCGCCGGTTCTTCGCGGCGTGCGAGGACGGTGACATGGCCACCCTGGAGGAGCTCCTCGCGGAGGACGCCGTGTTCTACGGTGACGGCGGCGGCAAGGCGCCTGCGATCAGCAGACCGATCACGGGTCGGGTCCCCGTGGGACGGTTCGTGCTCGGGCTGTTCCGTCAGGCGGCTCCGCTGGCCTTGCGGGTGGAGCCGGTGGAGGTCAACGGCCAGCCCGGCGTTCGCGTCGTCGACGGCGACGAACGGCTGCTGTGCGTCCTCGCCCTCGACATCGCCGACGGACGGGTGCGGGCGCTGCGCAACGTACTGAACCCGGACAAGCTCCGGCACCTCGGACCGGTCGGCAACATCGGCCTCCTCCTCTCCGCCGGTGGACGTCGCGCCGACCGTCCCGACTAGGTGCGTCCCCTCGACATGGCACGCCGAACTGTCGTGCATGGCACGCTGAACTGTCGTTCTCGCGAGTGTTATGGCCGCTTTGTGGAGCAGTTCAGCGTGCCATGTCGCTCGGGGAGCGCCGGCCGCAGCCGTCGACGCGCCGGATCCACCGAGCAGCGCCACCCCCGTCATCAGCGGATCGAACCGAGACTATGTCGGCTCGACGTTGCGGTCGTAGACAAGACGCAGTCCGATCAGGGTGAGCCACGGCTCGTGGTGGTCGATCGTCGTGGACTCCTCGAGCACGAGCGACGCCAGCCCACCGGTCGCAATCACCGTGACCTCGGACAGCGGCATCCCCAGCTCGGCCGCCATCCGGGTGACGATCCCGTCGACCTGGCCGGAGAAGCCGAACACCGCACCGGACTGGAGCGCCTCCACGGTGTTCTTCGCGATCACCGACCGAGGTCGCAGCAGCTCGACCCGGCGCAGCTGCGCGCCGGCGTCGCCCAGCGCGTCGAGCGAGACACCGATGCCGGGCGCGATGGCACCGCCGACGTACTCCCCTGCGGCCGACACGACGTCGAACGTCGTCGCGGTCCCGAAGTCGACCACGATGCTCGGCCCGCCGTAGAGGTGCTTCGCGGCCAGCGCGTTCACGATCCGGTCGGTCCCGACCTCGCGCGGGTTGTCCATCAGCACCGGCACACCCGTCCGTACGCCAGGCTCGACCAGCACCGAAGGCACGTCGGCGAAGTAGCGGGCCACCATCTCGCGCATCTCGTGCAGCACGGCGGGCACTGTCGAGCAGATCGCGATGCCGGTGATTTCACCGTCCTTGCCGTCGGCGAGCAGGCCTCGCAACACCGCCATGAACTCGTCGGCAGGCCGCCGCGCGTCGGTGGCGACCCGCCAGTGCTCGACGACCTCTTCACCGTCGAGCAGGCCCAGCACCGTCTGGGTGTTGCCGACGTCGATGGCGAGCAGCATCGTCAGCCGACCTCACGCAGGTCGAGCGCGATGTCCAACACCGGCGCCGAATGGGTGATCTCGCCGACGGCCAGGTAGTCCACACCGGTCTCACCGAAGGACCGTGCGGCGTAGAACGTCAACCCACCGCTGACCTCCAACCTGGCCCGCCCGTCGACGGCCTCGACCGCGCGGGCCACATCGGGCGGGGTGAAGTTGTCGAGGAGGATCAGGTCGGCGCCCGCGTCAGCCGCCTCGACGGCACCCTCCACGCTGTCGACCTCGACCTCCACGGGCACATCCGGAAAGGCCTCCGTGACGGCCTTGTAGGCGGCCGCGATCCCACCGGCCGCCACCACATGGTTGTCCTTGATCAGCGCGGCGTCGGACAACGACATCCGGTGGTTCTCACCGCCACCGCACCGGACGGCGTACTTCTCCAGCCCTCGCAGGAGCGGCGTCGTCTTGCGGGTGTCCCGGACGACCGCACCCGTGTCGGCGAGGGCATCTGCCCAGCGCCGGGTCGCCGTCGCGATCCCGGAGAGGCGGCGCAGCAGGTTCAGCGCCGTGCGTTCGGCGAGCAGCAGCCTGCGGGTCGGGCCGGTCACGGTCATCAGCACGGTCCCGCCGCGCACCGCAGTCCCGTCGGAGATCGGCCGCTCGACGTCGATGTCGTCGCCTGCCGCGCAGACGAAGACGGCCTCTGCCACGGCCAGCCCGGCCACGACGCCGGCGGCGCGCGTCACGACGTCGCCGGCAGCATGGTGGTCAGCGGGCACGGTGGCCTCGCTGGTGACGTCGACACCGCCGGCCAGGTCCTCTTCCAGGGCGGCGCGGACCAGGTCCTCGACGTAGGCGGGATCGATGCCGGCGTCACCCAAGCTCACAGCCAGGTGGTCGGGCAGGGTCACGCGAGCTCCTCGAATCGGGTGTGCAGGGTTCCGTCCACGTCGAGAGCACTGACCAGGTGCCCGCGCCACTGCTCGTCGTCGCGGTCCGGATGATCTTCGCGCCAGTGGCCCCCGCGAGTCTCCTCACGCAGCGTCGCGTGGCGGATCAGCGTAGCGGCGACCGCGTGCAGGTTGGCGGTCTCCCACGCCTCGGTCGTCGGGTCCTCGGTGGACCGCTCGTCGACCAGGCCGGTGATGCAGTCCGCGGCAGTGGCCAGCGATGACGCCGTGCGGACGACGCCCGCGCCCGCCGTCATGGCCCCCTGGACAAACAGCCGAGCGTCGGGGGCGATCAGGCCGGCCGCGCCGGCACGCTCGACCGGCTGGGCCTGCGGCGGCAGCGCCTCGGCCAGGTCGCCGGCGATCCGGTGGCCGAACACCAGGCCCTCGAGCAGCGAGTTGGAGGCGAGCCGGTTGGCGCCGTGGACACCGGTGCAGGAGACCTCACCGCACGCGTAGAGCCCGGTCAGCGTGGACCGCCCGCGTAGGTCCGTCCTGATACCGCCGCTGGCGTAGTGCTGGGCAGGCGCGACAGGGACCAGGTGCGTCGCCGGGTCGAAGCCGAGCCCCCGACAGCGGGCGACGAAAGTGGGGAACCGCTGCTCCAGGAACGCGCCACCGAGGTGCCGGGCGTCGAGCCAGACGTGTTCGGCACCCGTCTCGGCCATCGCGGTGACCACACCCTTCGCGACGACGTCGCGCGGTGCAAGCTCGGCGAGCAGGTGCCGGCCGACCATGAACCGCCTGCCTTCGACGTCGCGCAGGACCGCCCCTTCGCCGCGCACCGCCTCGGAGATCAGCGGTTGTTGTCCCGTGGCCGAACGGCCCAGCCACATGACCGTCGGGTGGAACTGGACGAACTCCAGGTCGGCCACGTCGGCGCCCGCCCGCAGGGCGGCGGCGACCCCGTCGCCGGTGGATACCGGCGGGTTCGTGGTCGAGGCATAGACCTGCCCGAGCCCCCCGGTGGCCAGTACGACAGCCCGGCCGAGCGCCGCCCCGACGCCGTCGCGCTGACCCTCGCCGATGACGTGCAGGCTGACGCCGCACGCCCGGCCGCCGGCGTCGGTGAGGACGTCGATGACCAGCGCGTGCTCCACGACCTCGATGCCCGGGTCTTCCTGCACGGCGTGCAGCGCCTCGATCAGGGCTCGCGAGATCTCGCGGCCGGTGGCGTCGCCGCCCGCGTGCGCGATCCGGTCGCGGTGGTGGCCGCCCTCCCTGGTCAGCGCGATCTCGCCGCTCTCCGTGCGCTCGAACTCGGCGCCGAGGGCGACGAGCTCGCGCACCCGCTGCGGCCCCTCGGTGACCAGCGTGTGTACGGCCCGCTCGTCGCACAGCCCCACACCGGCGACGAGCGTGTCGGCCAGGTGCTGCTCAGGGCTGTCCTCGGGATCGAGTGCGGCGGCGATTCCGCCCTGTGCCCAGACCGTCGAGCCCTCGTCGAGAAGCGTCTTGGTGACCAGCAGGACCCGGCCGGCCTTGCGGGCCTCGAGCGCCGTCGTCAGCCCGGCGATGCCACTGCCGACCACGACGACGTCGGCCTGGACCGTCCAGCCGGGTTCTGGCGCCTGCAGCCGCCTGGGCAGGGTCAGGGTGCTCACGGCAGGTGCACCGCGACATTGTCGATCAGCCGTGTGGTCCCGATCACCGCGGCGACAAGGAGCCGGGCGTCTCCGGTCCTCGGCGCCGGCCCCAGCTCCGGATCACGCAGCTGGAGGTACTCGGCGTGGATATGTGCGTCCTCCAGGACCGTCCGGGCCGCGGCGAGAACGGCGGCCAGGCCGCGTGAACCGGCGTCGACCCCTGCGTCGAGCGCCCGGGGCAGTCCGAGCGCCGCCGCGCGTTCGTCGTCGCTCAGGTACCGGTTGCGGCTGGACAGGGCCAGCCCGTCGGGCTCACGGACTGTCGGGACTCCGACGATCTCGTACGGCATCTCCAGCTCGCGGACCATCCGGCGGATCAGGACCAGCTGCTGGTAGTCCTTCTCGCCGAAGACGGCGTACGTCGGAACCGTCAGGTTCAGCAGCTTGGCGACGACGGTCAGGACGCCCGCGAAGTGGGTCGGGCGGGCACGTCCCTCGAGGTCGGCCCCGCGCCGCCCCGGGTCGACCGTGACAACGGGCTCGCCGCTGGGATACATCTCGTCGCGCTCGGGCGCGAAGACGATGTCGGCACCCTCGCCCCCGCAGAGCGCGAGGTCGGCTTCGAAGGAGCGCGGATAGCGGCCCAGGTCCTCGCCGGTCCCGAACTGCAGCGGGTTGACGAAGATCGTCACCGTCACCGTGCCCCCGGTCCCCGCCCGCGCGCGAGCTGCCCGGATCAGCGCGGCGTGCCCCTCGTGCAGCGCGCCCATCGTCATGACGACCGCGGACTCGGACTCGGCCGCGGCCTGCGCCTCGGCCAGCTCGGCCCTGGTACGAGCAACAGCGGGGGGAATCGTCGACGCCTTCCGTTCCAGTCCGACGCGGGTACCGGACGCGATCCGCGCCAGGTTACTCGCTGGGCAGGCCCGAGTTGTCAGGCCTGCCCAGTGACCAGGTGGGTCGAGCTAGTGGCGGGCCTCGTCGGGCCGGTGGGCTAGCGCGTCGAGCAACGGCTCCGCATCCGCGGGGCGCAGCCGTCCGGACGCCAAGGCGCGGGCCGCCGTCCGCCGAGCCATGGCGACGTAGGCGGTGACCGTCTCCGGCGCGGCCCTGTCGATCGCCGCCACGTGATCCGACACCGTTCCGGCGTCACCACGCGCGACCGGGCCGGTCAACGCCGCGTCGCCCTGGCGCAGCACGTTGTCCAGCGCGGCCGAGAGCAGCGGACCGAGCGTTCGATCGGGCTCGGCCACGCCGGCCTGGCGCAGGAGGTCCATCGCATCGGCGATCAGCGTCATGAGGTGGTTCGACCCGTGGGCCAGTGCGGCGTGGTACAGCGTGCGGTGTTCCTCGGCGATCCGGACGGGCTCGGCTCCCATCTCGACCACCAGCGCCTCGGCGACCGGCCACAGCGGCTCGGGCGCCGTCACGCCGAACATGGCACCGGCGAGCCGCTCCAGGTCGACCGGCGTGCCGGTGAACGTCATCACGGGATGCACGGCCAGCGGCAGCGCACCGGCGCGGGTCGCCGCCTGCAGCACCGCCGTGCCGAACCGGCCACTGGTGTGGGCGAGGAGCTGGCCGGGCCGGACCGCCTCGGTGGCGACAAGCCCCTCGACCAGCCCGAGAAGCACGTCGTCCGGGACGGCGAGCAGCACGAGATCCGAACGTCGCATGACCTCGGCCGGTGTGACCAACGGCACACCCGGCAACAGGGCGTTCGCCCGCTGCCTGCTGGCCACCGAGACGCCGTACCCGGCGACGACCCGGTGGCCGGCCTGGATGAGCGCGGCACCCAGTACCGACCCGACCCGCCCGGTGCCCACGACCCCGATGGCGAGCCTGGCCGGCCGCCCTTCGGCGACTCCCCGCGTGCCATCAGGATCGGTGCGGTCGCGCCGTGGCGTCATCGTCAACCTCTTCCCGCCGGATACGAAGAGCGGGGGCCCGGACGAGTAGGCACCAAGCCCGCCCCGGTCATCACCGATGCGGGCCACCACTCGGACTGCTACACCACGCGAGGTCCGGCTCGTCGTCGTAGTCCCAGAATTCCGCCGGATCGACGGACAACGCTTCGGCTAGCTTGCGCAGCGCCGATCCGGCCTCGCGCCACGTGCGCTCGAGCGTATCCGGGTCGCCGAGGATATTGCCGCGATGCCGCAGTATGGCCCGACACCCTTCCCAGTTGGCCTTGGCGGCTTGCCACAGCAGCTGAACAACCTCAGCAGGCGGGTCGTCGCCCCAGCGCTGCCGGACCCGTTCCCTGATGTCGGACAGCGTGACGCGGTTGTTCCACGGCAGCATGGAAAGATCGACGTACCGGCCCTTGCTGGCCGCCAGCAAGCGCTCCTGCTCGCGGGTTCGCAGCGCTCGGCGGTAGGTGATCATGAGGCCGACGTTCACCAACGCAAGCCCGACCCCGGTAAAGCCCACCATGAAGGCGACGACCAACAGAGCCTGGAGGTTGCGTGCGGCGTTGCCCACCGGGAAGAGGAACCCGACGAAACCGACCACCGCACACCCGAAGGCCACGATCAGGCACGACCGCGACACGCGGGTGAACATCCGCGGCGGCGCTGCGGCTGCCTCGACAATCCTGAGCGCGTCGTCCGGGGCCAGGTCCGGCGCGACGAAGATCCGCTCCTGGTCCTCGACGGAAGTCAGCACCCGATCTTGGTCGTCCACGGCGACCGACCATACACGCGCCGCCGTGCGACGTCGCTCGAGATGGCCTCGAGGGGGGAATCAGGTGGCGAGCCCACCAGCTACGGCCGTCGACCGACGGGCCCGGAACACCAGGTGAGGTGAGGTTCGTCGTCCTTCTCGTAGTCCCAGAACTGTTTCGGGTCGACGCCGAGGAGTTCGCTGAGCTTCCGGATGCCGTCGCCGGCCTCACGCCAGGTCCGCTCCATGGTCTCCGGCTCCCCCGCGCTGTTGCCGCGATGCCGGCCGATCTCCGCGCGGGCCTCGCGATGGGCGTTCGCCACCTGCCACAGCAGCGCCGCGACCTCACCCGGCGGATGCGCTCCCCAACGCCGTCGGACCAGGTCCACGAGGTCCGTCATGAGCTGCCGGTTGAACCAGGGCAGCTGGTAGATGTCGAGATAGTCGCTCCGATGCGCCTCGAGCATGGCCTCCTGCTCGGTGCTCCGGATCGCCCGCCCACCGGCGAGCGCCGACTTCGGCAGGCCGAGAACGGCCGCGGCCAGGGCCAGCACGAAGGCCACGACGAACAGCGTCTGGAGATTGCGCGCCGGGTGGTCGGCCGGGAACAGCCGGCCGCCGAGCCCCACCACGGCGCAGCCGGCGGCTGCGAGCAGGCACCAGCGCACGGCGTTGGACAACAGACGCGGCGGGGCGGCGGCCGCGGCCCGAACCTCCACCGCGTCGCTCGCTGACAGATCCGGCGCTACCAGGATCCGATCTTGATCTTCCATCGGCGCCGACCCTACCGCCAGCGGCGCCGACCCCATGGCCAGTTGCTGCGGCATCGTTGCATCATCGTAGTAGCATCATGATGCATGAGAACGACGCTGACGTTGGACCCCGACGTCGTCGCCCAACTCGAAGCGGAGCGGGCCCGGACCAACAGCTCGCTGAAGCAGGTCGTCAACGACGCTCTGCGGCGCGGGCTCGCCCAGCGTGATCCGGGCACGGCGGCGCCGGACGGCCCCTTCACGAGGCCGTTACACCTGCGCCTTCGGTCGGTGCCGGACATCGCCGACGTCAGCGAGGCGATCGCTCGCGGGGAAGGCGACGACCACCGGTGATCCTCGTCGACGCCAACATCCTCATCTACGCCTACGTCGCCGACTACCGCGAGCACCAGCGAGCTCTTCGCTGGCTCGAGCGGCAGCTCGGCGAGGCTCCCCGGCTGGCGCTGCCCTGGGCCAGCCTGCTGTCGTTCGTCCGCCTGGTGACCAACCCCCGCCTGTTCGATCCTGCTGCACCGATCGACGCCGCCCACGGCCAGGTCCGCCGCTGGCTCGCCGCCGACGGCGCCTGGTGTCCGGAGCCGACTGCCCGGCACGCCGACATTCTCGGAGAACTCCTCCTGGTGCCCGGGCTGCGCGCAGACGATGTCCCCGACGCCCATCTCGCAGCGCTGGCCATCGAGCACGGCCTCACGCTGGCCACCAATGACAGAGGTTTCGCGCGCTTCGATGGGCTCCGGCTGACGAACCCGGTTGATGAACGGGGATAGCGGCCGCATGGTCGGCTGGCCGACGTGGCGGGAGGCGACGGCGACGGCCCTGTACGGGCCATCCGGGTTCTTCCGCCGCGAACAGCCGGCCGATCACTTCCGGACCTCTGTCCACGCATCCCGGTTGTTCGCCGATGCGGTCCGGAGACTCGCCGCGGCGTGCGGCGCGCGCACCGTCGTCGACCTCGGAGCCGGACGCGGCGAGCTGCTGACGGCCTTGGCGTCGATGCCGGTCGAACTGGTCGGCGTCGAGATTGCGGCGCGCCCGGCCGCCCTGCCCGAGCGCATCGCCTGGACGGCGGCGCTTCCCGAGGGCCTCGCCGACGTCCTCGTGATCGCCAACGAATGGCTTGACGACGTGCCTGTGGACGTCGTCGAGGTCGACGGCAACGGCCGCGCGCGCGTCGTCCGCGTCGACCCGACGTCCGGCGCGGAGCGGCTGGGCGATCCCCCTGCCGACGACGACGCGACGTGGCTCGCACGGTGGTGGCCCCTCGACGACGCAGGCCCTGGCCGTCGTGCGGAGGTCGGCAGGCCTCGGGACGAGGCGTGGGCACACGTGGTAGGCAGCCTGGAACGCGGTGTGCTGGTCGCCGTCGACTACGCCCACGACCTGGGCGGGCGCCCGCCGTTCGGAACCCTCGCGGGCTACCGGGACGGCCGGCTCGTGGCGCCGGTGCCGGACGGGTCGTGCGACGTCACGGCCCATGTGGCCCTGGACGCCTGCGCCGCTGCCGGAGCTGTGGCCGGGGCGGCGGCGACGCTGCTGACGACGCAGAGGGACGCGCTGCGCGCACTTGGCGTCGACGGTTCCTTGCCGCCGCGCGAGCTGGCGGCGGTGGATCCGACCGCCTACGTGGCGGCATTGTCGGCGGCCGGGGAGGCCGGTGAGGTGCTCGACCCGGGTGGTCTCGGTGGCTTCGGCTGGCTGGTTCAGACCGTCGGGAGGCCGCTGCCGGCCCCGCTGGGTACGTCGCCGCGGAGCTGACCGGCGGCTCCTGGGACTGGCGCGGCCGGATCGGCGCCGAGGTCGACGATGTGGTTGGCGGTGTCCACGTGGACGACCCGCGGCTGCAGCGTGCGGGCCTCGGCGTCGTCGACCATCGCGTACGAGATGATGATCACGACGTCGCCCCGGCAGACCAACCGTGCGGCCGCGCCGTTGATCCCGATCACGCCGGACCCGCGTGGGCCGGCGATCGTGTAGGTGGTCAGCCGGGCGCCGTTGGTGACGTCGACGATGTCGACCTGTTCACCGGGCAGGAGGTCGGCGGCGGCGAGAAGGTCCAGGTCGATGGTCACCGATCCCACGTAGTGCAGGTCAGCCTGGGTCACCGTGGCCCTGTGGATCTTGCTCTTCATCATGGTGCGGAACACGTCGGCTCCCGTTCTGGTCGATCGATGCGGCAGTCGCGCCGTCACCGTCGTGGTGCATCGCCATCCATTGTTCCGGAACATCGGCCCTTCGTGCCAATCGCGCCCGGACGGTCTGCTCCTCGACGATCCGCCGCGCCTGGCCGGCAGCCCGGTGCCGGATCGTCGCGTCCACGGGTCCAGGCGTGGTGTCGACGTGGACGGTGGCGAGCCCGAGCCGACGCTGGACCGGACCCTGGGTCAGCCGCACGCTCTGCGTCTTCGCGTGCGGGACGACGGTCAGCGTGCGGTAGAAGACACCCTCCCGCACGACCAGGATCCGGTCATCGGCACCGTAGGCCAGCCGGCGCCAGCCGATCGGACTCAGCCACGCCGCCGCTCTCGGGGCGGGGTCGAGACCCACCGCCGTCGGATCGGCACCGGCGAGCGCCTGTCGAATCACACCCGCCGCGTCGGCATACGTGGCGACCGGAAGCAACGTCGAGCTGGCCGAGCCCTCGGTGCCCGACCCACCCGCGTACCCAGCCACGTCGACGTCGAGCCGCACCCAGCCGGTCGACCGCCACAACAGCGACTGCCGGAGAGCCACCCCCTGGATGCGGCCGGGCGGAACCGTCTGCGCCTTCGTGTCGAGCAGCCCCTTGCGGATGCGGAAGCCGTCGGGCGACTCCGCCAGCACGAAGCCGAAGTTCCGCACGAGCTGGTTCCACAGCGCGAGGCCGATCGCCAGCCCAGCAGGAAGGACGGCCGACAGCACGCGGGCGGTGATCTCCGAGCTTCCCGCGGTAGCCAGGACGATTCCGAGGCCGCCCAACAACACGACGCCCGTGACAAACGCTCCGGACAGGACGGTCGACCCCGCGAGCCTGCCCAACGGCACCTCGTGCACGACCCGTTCCGGCGCCTCCGGCGTCTCGGCGTCGATCCCTGCGGCCCGCGCCAGCAGCTCCGCGCGCAACTGGAGGGCGTCGTCGGCAGACAGGTACGCGAGCGGCGCCTCGGTGTTCGCGCCACCGGCCACCTCGAGGCGAAGCTCGGACACACCGAGCAGGCGGCCGACAAGCGGGCGGACGACGTCGACGGCTTGCAGCCGGTCCAGGCGGACCCGACGTGACCGGCGCTGGAAGATGCCGGAGTCGATGCGCAACGCGTCGCCGTCGAACCCGTACCGCGTGTACCACCACGACGCGAGCCCGGCGACGAAGCCGACGACGGCGATGAACGACACGATGACCGCCAACCGGGCCGGCTCGCCCGCCCGGATGGCGTCCTGACCGCCGAAGGCGACCGCGCCCGCAAGCCATGCCCAGCCGCGAAGCAGCGGCGTCAACGGGTGCAGGCGGCGAAAGTGCACGGGGCTGGGGTCCGCCGCGCTCGGCCGGCCGGTGCGGCCTTGCTCCGGCGCCGCATCCGGCGTGCCCGCCTGCTCGGTCACAGGCCGGCCGCCCGGGCCTCTCCGAGGGCAGCCAACCGGTCACGTAGCCGCGCAGCCTCGTCCGGGGGAAGGCCAGGGATGCGCGCGTCGGATGCCGGCGACGCGGTGTGAAGCTGGACGGTGGCGATGCCGAACCGCCGCTCCAGGGGCCCGGACTGGACGTCGACGAACTGCATCCGTCCGTACGGGACGACCGTGAGCTTGCGGAAGAACACACCGTGAGTGACCAGCAGGTCGTCCTCGCGCTCGGCGTACCCCCAGGCCCGCCAGTTGCGCTGGATCAGCCACATCCCCCAGGCGACGGCCGCGACGGCGAGAGCAACGGCCACAGCGGCCACCCACCAGCCGACGAGCCACCAGCCCAGCGCACCGGCCAGGGCGGCCAGCGCCGCAGCCCAGACCACGAGCAGACGACTGCGGAGAACTGCGAGCTGGTGTGAGACCCGCTGCCACGGCTCTCCCGGAGGAGCGAAGACCTGATCCATTGGCCGCAGGCTATGTCGTCCGGGTGCATCGAGGCGAACGGCTGGCAGACTCGGTTGTTGTGACGGGCTCGGTAGAGGCGACGCGGACGACGACAGTCGGCATCGGCTCCGGGGCCGGCGAGCTGGGCACGACCGACATGGTGCTCAACATCGGCCCGCAGCACCCGGCGACGCACGGCGTACTCCGACTGCGGCTGACGCTCGACGGCGAACGGATCGTCGAGTGCGAGCCGATCATCGGCTACATGCACCGGGGCGCGGAGAAGCTGTTCGAGGTCCGCGACTACCGGCAGATCGTCGTGCTCGCGAACCGGCACGACTGGCTGTCGGCCTTCGCCAACGAGCTCGGCGTGGTGATGGCGGCCGAGCGCATGCTCGGGATGGAGGTCCCGGTCCGCGCACTGTGGGCTCGCACGCTGATGGCCGAGCTGAACAGGGTGCTGAACCACCTGATGTTCCTCGGTTCGTACCCGCTGGAGGTCGGTGCCATCACGCCGATCTTCTATGCGTTCCGGGAGCGAGAGGCGATCCAGCAGGTGATGGAGGAGATCTCGGGCGGGCGCATGCACTACATGTTCAACCGCGTCGGAGGCTTGAAGGAGGACCTACCTGCCGGATGGCTCTCCCGGGTCGCGTCGGCGGTCGCCGGCGTACGGTCGCGGTTGCCCGCGCTGCGCGACATGATGCTGGGCAACGAGATCTTCCAGGCGCGGACGCGAGGCGTCGGGCTTCTGTCTGCCGAGGCGGTGCACGCCTACGGGGTGTCTGGCCCTATCGCGCGGGCGAGCGGCGTCGACTTCGACCTGCGCCGAGACGAGCCCTATCTCGCGTACGGGGAGCTGTTCCGCTCGGGTGGACCGGGCCGGGTCGTGACGGCCGCTGCGGGCGACTGCTACGCGCGGTTCTCGGTTCTGGCAGCGCAGGCTTCCGTTTCATTGGACCTGGCCGACGCGTGCCTGGACCAGTTGCGCGCGCTGCCGGCGGGGCCGATCAACGTCAAGCTGCCGAAGGTCCTCAAGGTGCCGGAGGGTCACACGTACTGCTGGACTGAGAACCCGCTGGGGCTGAACGGATACTACCTGGTGTCCCGCGGCGAGAAGACGCCATGGCGGCTGAAGTTACGTTCGGCGTCGTTCAACAACGTCGCGGTGCTTCCGGAACTGTTGCGAGGGTGCTTGATCGCCGACATGGTGGCGATTCTCGGTTCGACCTTCTTCGTGGTCGGCGATATCGACAAATAGGCCTCGGATCCTCCCGATCGCATGATCGACGGAGGTTTTATGGGGCTCCAGCGACACAAGACTTCCGTCGATCAGTCGACGAGAACCGTTTGAGCGCTGCGCACCGCGAAGCCGGCTGTCGCGTCGTACTCGAGCGGCTCGATGTCGGTGATCGGTGGGATGCCGTCGACGGTCAACGTGATGCTCCATTCCACGATGAGCTCGACGCTGCCTTCGCCGCCATTCGTGTACGTGCTCTTGACCGGGTAGTAGCTGGGATTCTGGCTCGGGCTGGTGCCGTCGTAGCCGACGCCCGGACCGGTGCCCGTCATGCCGTTGCTCCACGTCCAGTGGTACTCCGGTGTCGCCTCAACCCGGCCGGGAAGTGGGTTGGTGATGTCGAAGCCGAGCGGTCCCTGGTCGGGCGTGGATGCCAGCACCGGCAGGTTCACCACGGCGTTGACGGCAGGGGCGACGGTGATGGCCGGCTCGGCGACCTCCTTGAAGTGGGCCTCGATGATCCGCAAGATCTCGGCCCGTACGTCGCCGATCGTGATCGGCTCGCCGTAGTTAGCAAGGCAGACGAGTCCGCGCTCAGCCCAATATTGCCAAGTGTCTGTGGCATCAAGGCGCCGGTACACCATGTGCAGACTGCCTCGCTCTCCACCGACCTCACAAGTCTGACTGACACAAGCGACCTCTGCCGCATTCGGATCACATGCTTCGACATACCGTGTCTGCCATAGCTGACGGTTACCATCCTCGTCGAGAACTTGCTCTTGCCCTTCTGAAATTCTTCGCACAGGATATAACACTCCAGTGTCGGCATCGTACTTGTACGAGACACCACCCGCTTGTCCGTCTGCTTGTGGGCAGGGAATAGGGGTACCATCGACTCGTACGCCGCACACCTCTGCATTTGCGGGCTGGCCTATCAGGATCGTTGCCACGACGGCCACGGTTATGGCTAATGCGATTCGTTTCAACTGACAACCTCACTACTGATAAGAATCCAGCGGCCGGCTGGTTGGCGACGGGCTTGGTACGTGACGTGCAAGTTGGTGCTCTCTGCCAACTCTTGAACGACACGCCCTGCTCCATCGATGAGGCCGCCGGCCGCAGCGCTGCTGACCACCGAGAAGGTCGCTATCTCGTCGGTCACAGCGTCCAGACTTACGGCGTGGGTCGAGAGTTCTCCGCCTTCAAGGACCAACTGTTCATCGTGGGCTCGCCGTGCCAGCGCAAGACCACGCTGGCAGTGCAAACAACTGGCGACGAACATCTGGCTGCGCCGAGCCAGGGCGTCGGTCGATGCGAAGCTCTCGTTGATCGTTTGGACGTAGTCCTCGTAGAAGGCGGTGATCTCGGCTTCGAGTTGGGCGGTGGGGTCGCCGGTCGGTGTGGCCAGTGGGCTGGTCGCCGGGGTGGAGGGCGAGACATCGGGCAGCGTCGCCGGCCCGCCGTCGTCGCTACAGGCGGTGAGCAACAGGCCGATCACAGTGAGGCCTACGGCCGCGCTCCAGCGCACGCGCATAGCCGTGAACCTTAGCGCCGCTGATCACCGTGGCAACGGTCGTCCACAGGACGAACTCGTGATCTTTCTTGGCGCCGTGGTCGCTGGTTCAGAATGGCGGAACGTCGAGCTCCGGTTTCGACGCGGGCGGCGGACGGGGCGGTCCTGGCTCGGCGACCGGTTCGGTCTCCTCGACGTAGATGTGCCCGGTGGCGCTGGTCCAGGTGAACCGGCCGGGTTCGGGTTGCCGGACCCGCCAGCGGCTGCGGTGTTTGACTAGGTGGTGCGCCTTGCACAACGCGCCCAGGTTGCCTGCTGCGGTCGGCCCGAGCGGGTACGGCTCGGAGTGGTCGCATTCGCAGCGCTCGGCAGGGCGTTCACAGCCTGGCCATCGGCAGGTCTGATCCCGAGCGTTCACATGCTCGACCAGGTCGGCCGGAGGCTCATACCTGGTGCGTCCGTAATCCAGCACGACACCTGATGCCGGGTCGGTGAGCAGCCGCTGCCAGGTGCCGTCGGCCGCCAGCCGGCGAGCCACCTCAGCGGGGATCGGGCCGAAGCCGGCCAGCTCACCCGGCAGGTCGTCCAGGCCCAACAACGTCGTAGCAGCCACGGTGACGAGCACACTGACTGGACGGCCGTGTAGGTCATCCAGCCGCGGGCCGCAATCACAGCCGCCAAGCCGGCCGGTACGCAACGCGGTCCATCCCATCGCGGCCAACGCGTCTGCCCGGCGCTGACCCAGCGTCCGCTCGTCGCCCGCGCAGGTTCGCTTGGCTGCCGCGGCGGCGGCCTCGATGGCGTTCATCAGTGCGGCGGCATCCTCGACAGGTAGGAACGCCTCCATCCAGGCCATTCCGTCGCCAGCCGGTGTGCAACTGACCTGCCGGCGGGCGACCGCGTCCTCGCGTCGCTGCTCGACCGTGACCGGCACCAGCCGATGCACCGCCTTCTGGACCGCGCGGCGAAGCCGCGGCGCGGTCAGAATCTCCGCCTTGCCGGCCACCTCGGCGTCAACTAGCTGGGCAACCTCCGGCTTGTGCCGGCGCAGCTCATCGGCAATGACGTCAGCCCGCCGGGCATCGATCCGGCCAGCCGCCAGGGCAGCATGCGTGACCGGCAACGTCTGCACGAGGCACAACGAGCGAGAGACCAGACCCTCACCGGCGGCCGGGGCTAGGCGCAGCCGGGCGGCGACCTCCATGCCGGTCAGCCGTTGCGGCGAGAGCGACTGCATCTTGCGGTCATCCTCGACCGGGTGCATCTCGGTGCGTCGGGAAAGCTCCGCGATGGCGGCAGCCTGTCCGGCCGCCGCCCACGACATCAACCGCTGAAACCCCGCGACGGCCTCGACCAGCTCATAGGCACCCAGCCGTGAGGTGTCTACCGTTTCGAGCACACGGGCCAGCGCCGAGCCGGGCGACATGTCTTCCAGGTCGGGAACGGTGGTAGGGACCAACACCGCCGGCTCTGCCACACCGTTCGGAACGGTCCGAGCCTCCGGCGGTGTGCTGGGCGCGACGGCCCCGGACAGGTGGTCCAGCGAGGCCGGTACACCCGTGGTGTCGGCGTCCGGGTCTGGTCCGAACAGGGCGAACTCCTCTGGATCCAGCAGCTCATGCCCGGCATCCGAACCCTCGAGCAGCACGGCCAGCCGCACCGGATCGACCGCGCCCGGCGGCAACGGCGCGGTGAAAGCGTAGTCCGCCAGTACCCCGGTAGCAGCTCGCTCGAACATGTGTTCGATACTAGCAGTCGCTACCGACAGCGCCCACTCCGTGGAAAGGCCTGTGGAGAAGTGCGTCTGTTTGAATCTGGAGCCAGCGGCCCAGCGGCAGGAATGGCGGACGGAGTCGTACGGCCGACGCTGTGCGCGCAGCCGTCAGGTTCCGATGACGATTGCCTGGATCTCTCCAACCGGCAGATCGACCGACGCGGCCGGCGATGTCACTGAACCGAGGCCTCCACCCGCCACCGGCACGCCGGCCTCGACACCGGTCCAGGATGCGACGTACCCAGCCGTCGCGGTCACCGTGTAAGCCAGGCCGGGCTGCGTCGCCGACGATCGGCCGTGGGTGATCGTGCACGCTCCGCCCTCGTCGACTCCGGAAGCCCACTCGGTCCGCGCCTCGTCCGGTGCGCACGCGGCGGTGGGCCCGCCGGAGGAGACAAGGCTCAGCCGGTTCGGGTCGGCGGTCACCGTCGCCGAGTTCGCACCCGCCGTGGCGGTGACGGTCAACGGCACGAAGCCGTCGGCCGGTCCTCCCCCGTCCACGACCCAGAACCACGTGGACAGGTTGACGAACGACGTCGTCGTCGGGTTTCGCTCGACGACCGGCTGCGGCGCGGCGAGGTTCTCCATCGCGATCTCGGCCAGCATCTCTGGCGGAACGGGCGGGGGTGGTGGCGCAGGCGGAGCCGAGCCCTCGGGCACCCAGACCATCATGGCCCCGCCGTTGGCCGCGACGATCTGGTCCCAGCAGGCCGATGCCGGGGCCCAGTCGCCCTCGACCGACCACAGGCTGCCGAACGCCCACAGACCAGGCTCGCCCGCGTGGGCGAGCATCTCCTCGCGGGACGGGTACACGAACGTCTGGTCCACGCCTGGACCGACCGGGTCGTCCAGGCTGTCGTAGTCGGCAGCCAGGTCGGCAACATAGTCGCCGGTAGCGAAGGACATGGTCCCCCATGCGCACGGTGACGGCACGCTGACCGACACCGTGGCGGTGCCGCCCCCAGATCCACCGGGCGCCCCACCGCCCGCCAGGCCGTTACCGCTCAGCGAGACCGCCACGGCCGTCAGGACGCCGCCCTCGTTGGAGCCACCGGTCTGCCCGCCGGTGATGGGATCCTCGTCCTGGGCCTGGGCGGGGCTGCCCACCAACCACAGCGCAACCACGGCGATGCCGACCCCTGCCACCCGAGTCCTACGCACGACCACGTCTCCTACCGAGAGTCACATGTCGGCAGGAGCGTACCCAACGCGGGTGCTCGCTAACAGCAGTCACGGGCAGGCGCGCTCAACTCTTCGCACATCGGCCACCAGCCAGTCACCTGCCGCGGCGGCGAGCTGGACCTCGACCATGACCCGATCGCCTCTGGAGCCCGCGACTTCGACGCCGTCACCGTCGACGTTGTACGCGTCCCGGGCATCCAGGCAGTCCTGGATCGTGGCCGTCGGCCCAGCGACGGTGACGACCGACGGAGCGATGCGGAACACGCCCACCGTCCGGTGGCCCCGCTCCTGCAGGCCCGTGAGGGTCGTCGCCACCCGTTCCTGTTGCGGATCGGCCACGAGCTCAAGCAACGCTGCATGGTCGGCGCCCGGATCGCCGAGCGCCCTCATGTCGGTCTCCCAATACGTGACGTATGCCTCGAAGACCGCCGAGTCCGGCGCATCCGCCGGCGCCTCTGTCGCCACCTCGAGCGCCGGCCCGTCGCCTGTTGCAGGGCCGGCGCCGTCGGTGGTGGTCGGCTCCCCGGTCGGCGGTGGCTCGGCCACCGACGGCTGCGGTCCCTGGGTCCCGGCGTCCAGCCCGGGTGGTTCCTCTGCCGAGCCCGAGCAGCCAGCAGCCACCAGGGCGAACGCCGGGACCACACTGCGCCATGCGCTGCGACCACGCATCACTCGCCGATGAGCCCCTTCTCCTCCAGGTACGCGCGCGCAACGTCCTCGGCCTGCTGCCGCTCCGCGTCGACCTGGGCGTTGAGGGTAGCCAGGTCCTCGGTGGTCAACACGTCGGCCAGCACGTTGAGTGCCACAGCGATCTCTTCATCGCCAGCCGTCTCCGCGTTGACGACCGGCACCAGGTTGTCGGCGAGCTGCAGCCCCATGTCGTCCTCGAGCAGGACCAGCCCGAGCCCTTCCAGGGTGCCGTCCGTGGTGCCCACGAGACCGAGCTGCGCGTCACCGTCGGTCACGGCACCCTTCGTCTCGGCAGTGCCGAAGCCGAGGGGCAGTACCTCGATCTGCAGGCCGTAGGTCGCCTCGAGACCAGGCTCGCAGAACGGCCGCTCCGGGCACTCCTCGCCCGCCGCCAGGATGATGGGCAGGCCGAGAGCCCCCAGATCGGAGAGCGTCGCGACATTGTTGGCGTCGGCGAACTCCTGCGACACCACGAAGCCGTTCTGGCTCGACGCCTCGGCCGGCTCGAGCACCGCGAGGCCGTACTCCTCCGCGAGCGGCCGCATGGCCTCGATGGTCTCCGCGGCGTCGGTCGTCGCCACCGGCGACTCGCTCGGGGCGTCAGGACCGTTGCTCTTCGCGTTGAGGAACTCCGCCATCGTCGCGGCATACTCGGGGATGACGTCGATCTCGCCGCTCTCCAGGGCAGGCTCGTAGATCTCGCGGGTGTCGGCCTGCTGGATGGTGACCGTGTAGCCGGCATCCTCGAGCAGGGCCCGGTAGATCTCCTGCATGATCGCCATCTCGGTGAAGCTGGCGCCCCCGACGGTCAGCTCACCCGAGCCGCCGTCGCCGCCATCACCGGTCAGCGCATCGCCGTCGTCGTCGTCGCCACACGCTCCGAGTGCAACCACCAGACCGAGCCCAGCCGCCGTCGCAGCAAACCTGCGTGGTCTTGCCATGAAACCGCACCGCCTTCCAGCGCGTCGCCTTCTGTGTCCCGGGCCAACACCCCGCCAGCCCGCGTGTCCGGCGAGCGCCGCGCGGACGGCTGCGCTCGCTGTGACAAGTGAACTACCCGGCACCGACAAGCTCATCCCGAACCAGCATCACGATCCCGTTACGGCCTCGAGCGCGTCGGGCGCACGGCGCCGGCTCACCCTGCCGGCGTTGCGCAGCGGATCGAGCCGGCGCTGCGCCAGCTCCATCAGTCCCTCGACTGCGAGCGCGAGCAGGGCGACCAGGATGGCACCCGCCACGACCTGCGGCAGATCCTGCCGGGCGAACCCGTTGGTGATGATCCGGCCCAGGCCAGGTCCGGCCACGAGCGCGGCGATCGAGGCCGTGGCGACGACCTGGACGGCCGCCAGCCGGACGCCGTTCATCAGCAGCGGCATCGCCAACGGCAGCTCGACCTTGCGCAGCAGTTGCATGCCGTCCATCCCCATGCCTCTCGCAGCGTCGACGGCATCGCGGTCGACCTCACGCGTACCGACGTAGGTGTTCGTCAGGATCGGCGGCAACGCGAACAGCACGAGCGCGAGGACGGTTCCTGCGTTCGAGCGCCCCAGCGGCGTCAGGGCGAGCAGGGCGAGCAGCGCGAACACCGGTATCGCCCGGCCGACGTTGCTGACGTTGATCGCCAGCGTGCCACCCCTTCCGATGTGTCCCAGCCACAGTCCGACCGGGATGGCGACGACGCAGGCGATGGCCACCGAGATGACCGTCAGGGCGAGGTGTTCGTACAGTCGGGTGAGTATCCCGTCCGGACCCTGCCAGTGCTCGCCGTCGAAGAGCCAGCGGACGCCGTCGACGATCCCGTCCACGTCAGGCCGCCTTCCGTCGCCAGGGCGTCATGAGCTTCTCAGTGCCGAGGATGAGCAGGTCGGCGACGAGCGCCAACACCACGCAGAGCACCGTCGCGGTCAGCACCTCAGGCTTGAAGTTGGCCTGCCGACCCTGGTCGATCAGGTTGCCCAGGCCGCCGTGGTCGACGATCAGCCCGATCGTCGTCAATGCGATCGTGGACACGGCCGCCACCCGGAGCGACGCGAAGATCGTGGGCATGGCCAGCGGCAGCTCGACCCGCCACAGCAGCCTGCCGCCGCCGTACCCCATCCCGGCCGCAGCCTCGCGCACATCGGCCGGTACACCGTCCAGACCGGCGAGAATCCCACGGACCAGGATCGTCAGCGAGTACAGGACGAGCCCGACGATGACCGTCGCCGCCGACAGGGCCGCAAGCCCCAGACCGAACATGACCGGCAGCAGCAACGAGAACATCGCGAGCGACGGGATCGTGTACAGAGCCGTCGACCCGCCGAGGATCGCGAACTCCAGCCGCCGCCACCGGCGGGCCGCGAGGGCCAGCACGAAGGCCAGCGCGAACCCCACCACCAGCGACACCACGGTGATGTAGACGTGCTCGCCGAGCGCCCCGAGGATCTCGTCGCTGCGGGTTCGGACGTACTCGGGGCAGATCCACTCGTTGCGGGTCAGGCAGTTGTCAGAAAGGGTTGCGACATGTCCGGCCCCGAGCAGCGCCACGCCGGCGACGCTACCGAAGATCCGATGATCCGTCTCGACGGTGTCTCGAAGCGCTATGCCGACGGAACCGTCGCCGTCCAGGAGCTGACGCTCGACGTCGGGCAAGGCGAACTGGTGACGCTGGTGGGCCCGTCGGGGTCAGGCAAGACCACCACCATGAAGATGGTCAACCGGCTGATCGAGCCGACTGGCGGGCGCATCTTCGTCGACGGCGCGGACGTCACGCACGTGGACCCGGTCAAGCTGCGCCGCGGGATGGGTTACGTCATCCAGAACGTCGGGCTCTTCCCGCACCGCACGGTCGAGGAGAACGTGAGCGTCGTGCCGGAGCTTGTCGGCTGGCCGGCGGCGCGTCGCCGCGAGCGGGCCCGCGAGCTGATGGAGCTGGTCGGGCTCGACCCGGCGCTGCACGGCCCGAGGTACCCGCACGAGCTGTCCGGCGGCCAGCGCCAGCGGGTCGGCGTGGCGCGCGCCCTCGCCGTCGACCCGCCGGTGCTGCTGATGGACGAGCCGTTCAGCGCGGTCGACCCGGTGGTACGTGCGCAACTGCAGGACGAGTTCCTGCGCCTGCAGGGCGAGGTCCGCAAGACCATCCTGTTCGTCACGCACGACATCGAGGAAGCGGTCCGGCTCGGTGACCGGATCGCTGTCTTCGCCCAGGGTGGCCTGCTCGAACAGTACGACAGCCCGGCTGCGATCCTCGGTGCGCCGGCGACGCCCTTCGTGGCCGACTTCGTCGGCGCCGACCGCGGTCTTAAGCGCCTGTCCGTCACACCCGTCACGCGGGCCGACCTGGAGCATCCGCCCGTGGTGCGGGCCGACGACGGGCTGACCGAGGCCGCGACGGCGATGGGCGACTCGCGGTGGGCGGTCGTCCTCGACGGCGACGGCGGCCTCGCCGGGTGGGTGGGCCGCGACATGACCGACGGAGCTGGCTCCGTCGGCGACCAGGCCCGGCGGATGGATGCCTGGATCCAGCTCGACGACAGCCTCAGGGTCGCCTTCGGTGAGATGCTCCAGTGGAACGCCGGCTGGATCGCCGTCCTCGACGACCACCATCGCTACCTGGGCGTGCTGACTCCGTCGACGCTGCACGCCGCGTTGCGACGATCGGTGGAGGCCGACGCCCGACGCGTCCAACCCGAACTGGTCGAGCTCGAGACCGTCCAGGACGCGTAGCTCCCTGCAGGCCTACGCGGTGCGCTCGTCGCGCTCGTCGTCGGCCGCAGGGACCAGGCCGAGCTCTGTCCGCTCCTCCCACTTGAGCAGATCGACCACGGTCGGAGCGTCGGCAAGGTCGGGCCACAGCTCGTTCCACTCCGGCACATCGGGGAAGCTGGCCAGCGCCGGCGTCGGCTCCGGCACGACCAGCCGAGCCACCTGCAGGCGGACGACCTCGGCCTCGAGGGATGCAATCCGCCCGCTGAGCACGCCGATGCGGTGTGACGCCGCGTCGAGCAGTCCCGTCATGTGCGCGGCGAAGGAGCGGTGCTCATCGACGTAGCGGGCGTGCTCGGCGCCGTAGTCGGCCGCAACCGCCCAACGCGCCGCCGCGATCTCGACCCGCCACCGGCGGTCGAGGCGCAGCAACATCGAGCCGAGGAGCAAGGAAAGCAACGCGCCACCGGCCGCAGCAGCGGACAGCCACGGGCCCTCGAGCAGCAACGCGGCGCCGGACAAACCGACCGCCACGAGAGGAGTGAACCAGGCGACGAATCTGGCCAGACGCAAGCGGCGACGGTGCCGAACGCGGGTCATGGCGCACACCGTACCGGGGGCACCGCAGGACACGCGTGCCACACGCCGCACGTTTCGACTCAGGTTCGTAGCGTCCCGTCGGCCTCCGCCGGGTCCTCGTCACTCGGCGGCACCTGGCAGGCCCGTTCAAGACGGATCGCGGCGACGGATACGACCACAGCGGCGACAGCCACCAGCCCGCACAGAATCGCCCGGTCACGCCCGGCCGAGCCCGAGAGCAGGTCGAGGGCCAGCACGCCCAACCCCACGTACGCCCCCGCGACGCCCGCGCCGAACACCGCCGCCGCCTTGCCGAGCGCCAGCAGCCGGGCCGCCCGCAGCGCATCCATCCGACCGTCGTAGCGCCGGTCCTCGACCCACCCGCGGACGACCCTGGCCCCGACGAAGAGCACCGCTGCCAAGAACGCGAGCAGCAGCGGCAGCACCCACGGCACCGGCGGCAGCGCATCCGAGACCGCCTCGACAATCCGGCCGACCGACCAGCCCACCGGTGCGGCCGCCAAGGCGACCCAGACCAGGGTTCCGATCCGGGTCGGGCGCACGGCGGTCGTTGGCCGTCAGGCCGGCAGCTCGAGGGCGGCGTCGTCGAGCCGCCGCACCCTGCCATCGGACACGGCGTCCCGCAGCTCGGCCACCCGGCCGTGCCCAGGCACCGCGAAGTCCGGGTCGACGTCGCCCCACGGCACGAGGACGAACGCCCGCTCCGCCAGCCGGGGATGCGGGACCGTGAGGTCCTCGTCGTCGACGATGCCGTCGCCGACCGCGAGGACGTCGACGTCGAGCGTGCGCGGCCCCTTGGCCACCTCGCGGGTCCGACCGAATGCGTCCTCGGCCGCCTTGCACCGCTCCATCAGCGAGCGCGGCGAGAGTGTCGTGTCGACGACCAGGACGGCGTTCAGGAACGCGGGCTGCTCGGCCGGCCCACCGATCGGCTCGGTTTCGTACACCGGCGACACCGCCACCGGGATGATCTCTGGCGAGTCGGTGAGCGCGTCGACCGCGGCCTGCAGGTAGTCGAGTCGGTCACCGAGGTTGCTGCCCAGCGCCAACGCTGCGCGCCGCACCGGCCGCAGGTCGCCGGTCAGGGTGTCGGCGTCGATGACGTTGGGGTTGGGGACGTTGGTCACGTACGGGCCCTCCGGATCGTCACAGTCACGTCGTCGAACGGCACCGACACGGGCGCCTGCGGTTTGTGGACGGTCACCTCGACGTCGTCCACCTTCGCGTCGGAGAGGCAGACGTCGGCGATGCGTTGAGCGAGTGTTTCGACGAGCTTGACCGGCGCGCCCTCGACGATGCCCACCACCTGCTCGGCCAGCGTGCCATAGTCGACGGTGTCGTCGAGGTCGTCGCTGTCGGCCGCCGTCCGGGTGTCGACGCCGAGGACGACGTCGACGCGGAACTCCTGGCCGGCATCCTGCTCGAACCCGTACCAGCCGTGTCGTCCGCGCGCGGTCAGGCCGCGCAACGCGATGCGGTCGGGCACGGTGTCGACCCTAGCGCGGAGGGTCAGCCGTCCCTCTGCCCAGGTGTACCGGCGACGCGTGATGGACCCACAGCCGCCAGGCAGCGCCGTCCCTACGGAAGACGTTCGTGGCCACGGCACGCCCACCCGCGAAGACGGTGTCCGGCATGCCCTCGGCGGCGGAGAGCAGGTTCTCGGTACACGTCACGACGCCGACGTCGTCCTGTACCTCGACCGCGATGTCGGTGAGTACGAACTGCAGGTAGGGCGTGGCGGCCAGCACCGCGGCCCAGGAGCGGAGTACCGCCTTGTGCCCGAGGATCGGTGCCAGGCCCGGATGGACGCATACGGCCGCGCCGTCGTCGACCCAGAGCCGGTCCAGCGCGTCGAGGTCGGCCGCCTCGATCGCCTCGTAGAACGCGGCGTTGGCGGCCCGGACGTCACCGTCGGCGGTCACGTCTGACCCTCCGCGCCCAGCCGTGCCGCGACCTTGACCGCGTCGAGCGAGCTCGGCACCTCGTGGACCCGAACGCACCATGCGCCCGACAGCGCGATGGTCGTGGAGAGGGCGGCGGTCGCGTCGTCGCGACCGACCGGCGGCCGTTCGCTGCCCGCGTCGTCTGCGAGGAGCCGGCCGAGGAAGCTCTTGCGTGAGGCCGCGACGAGCACCGGGTGCCCCAACGCCACGATCTCGTCCAGGCGGGCCAGGAGCGTCCAGTTGTGGTCGCCGGTCTTGGCGAAGCCGAGGCCGGGGTCCAGCGCGATCCGGTCCGGCGGGATGCCTCTCCCCAGGGCGCGGTCCAGCTGTGGTCTCAGCTCCGCCACGACATCGTCGACGACGTCCCCGTATGTCGTCCGATCCTGCATGTGGGCCGCGTGGCCACGCCAGTGCATGAGGACGACGGGGACGCCGGCGTCGGCGACGACGCCGAGCATGTCCGGGTCTGCACGGCCGCCGGAGACGTCGTTGATCATGCGCGCCCCATGCTCGAGCGCATGTGTCGCGACCTCTGCGCGCATGGTGTCGACTGAGACGGCGACACCCGCCGCCGCCAGCTCGTCGATGACCGGCAGGACTCGGCGGAGTTCCTCCTCGATGGTCGGACGCTGCGCGCCGGGGCGGGTCGACTCCCCGCCCACGTCGACCAGGTCCGCTCCCTCGGCCGCGAGCCGCAGCCCCTGAGTGATCGCGTCGGCCGGCTCGAACCACTGGCCGCCGTCGGAGAACGAGTCCGGCGTGACGTTCACCACACCCATGACCAGGCAGCGGTCCGGGGTGGGCAGGCCGGAGATGTACGCGGCCGGTCGACCCGGTGCAGTCGGCGCCACCACGCGCGTCAGCGTACGCGGCCACCCCCTCCCACCCCGCTCCGTGGAATCCGCGACGTCGGCGCCGGTGCTGTGCAGCAGCAGGCGGTAACCGGCCGCGCGCAGGATCGGCTGGATGGCGCACACCATCGCGAGGTATGCGGCGTTGCCGGTGTCCTCCATCGCGAACGCGATCTGGCCGGTTTGCCGGGTCTTGAGCGACTTGGCGGCCAGGTTGGGGACGTAACCAACCTTGGCGACTGCTTCCCGGACCCGCCGAATTGGTGTCCTCGCTGGCGGCCAGCCCGTTCAGGACCCGGGAGACCGAGGCGATCGACACGCCCGCCGCGTCGGCCACCGTCTGCACGGTGGGCGCCGGGTCGGGCCGAGTGGCCATCGGACCTGCCTCTCGCCGGAGGGCCGTCCTGGGCAATTGTTTACATGGCCCATGTTGCAGCGTGCTGTGAACGATTACGGCTGATGCCGGCCATTGAGGGCCGGCTCGGCGCCGGTGTCAAGAGCCCGTGGCATCCTTGTTGACCACGTGAACCACCCCTACGGCCTCAGCGACGAAGCTGGCCGATGACGACGACAGCGCCGAGTCCCTCCGCCTGGGCCACCTGTGGGCGCAACTCGTGCCGAGCGAAGGTCGCGACGAGCTGCCGCGCCTGGTGCTCGCTGGTCTCGACCAGCAGGTGGCCGTCCGGAGCCAGCCAACGGGGCGCCGCGGCGACCACCCGTCGCAGCACGTCCAGCCCGTCCGCGCCACCGTCGAGCGCCACCCGCGGCTCGTGGTCGCGCGCCTCTGACGGCATCAACCCCAGGGCATCCGTGGGCACATAGGGGGCGTTCACCACGAGCAGGTCGACCCGGCCCTGCAGCGTGGCGGGCAGCGGCTCGTCGAGGTCGCCTTCGTACACCCGACCACCGGCGGCCTCGAGGTTGCGTCGGGCGCACTGCACCGCGGCGGGGTCGATGTCGACGGCGTGCAACTCGACCTCGCCCAGGGCCGCGGCGAGCGCGGCGCCCACTGCGCCGCAGCCACAGCACAGGTCGACGACCACGGGTCGCGGCCCGCCGTGGGCCGAACCGGCGACATCGTCAACGGCAGGGGCCAGGGCAGCGGCCCGGTGGACCAGAAGCTCCGTGCGGCGGCGGGGAACGAAGACGCCGGGATCAACTGCGACCCGCATCCCGCAGAACTTCGCCCAGCCGAGGACGTGTTCCACGGGGGTGCCGGCAGCTCGCGGCCAACCATGTCGGCGAGCTCGGCCCGGGTCCGTGCCGCCGAGATGAGCAACCGCGCCTCGTCCTCGGCGAAGACGCAGCCGGCAGCCCGCAGGGTGGAGACCACGTCGGAGCGCAGCCGAGCCGGCGAGGAAGCTGGCACGACCGGCAACGCTACCCGTGCCGGCTGCCGGCGATCACCCGCAGCCGGAACGGTCTCGGTGCACCCGTTCGACGTACGGCCTCGCTCGCCGTATCGCCTTGCTGAGCACATGGCACGCCGGGGCCGTCCTACATGGCACGTTGAACCGTCGCTGAAGCGCCTGCCTTGTACCGTATTGTGGAGCGGTTCAACGTGCCATGTCGGCTGAGGCGTGACCAGATTTCCGCCCTCATCGGGCCGCACCGGCTCGCCCGGTGTTCACGTCGACTCCATTGAACGGGCTGTGACGGTGCGGTGTCAGTGCGACGAGCGGCACGCCGCCGTCCCGATCCGCGCCCACCCGCTCGTAGCTGGTGGCCGAGCCGTCGACCTGCTGACCGATCGCGCGCATCAGGGCGGCGGCCGCGCAGGGATGGCGACGCGCGTACTCGACCAGACGGCGCCCGGAGTCCGCCGGCGGCAAGGGCTGCGCGCGCCTTCGTACGGTCGCCATCCCACCTGGAAGCCGACCAACGGGTTGGCCAGGATGTTCCGAAACCACTGGGAGCGGCTGCCGTAGCCCGAGGCGACGAGGTACCCACCGGACTCCGGGCCGTGTTACTACAGGGCCCGACTGGGGGCCGCGATCAGCTCGTCACTCGCGTCATCGTCGACTCGTAGCCACCGCCGCCGGGGTAGACCCAGGCGCCGATGACCGTCGCCCCGCCCTCGGTGACTTTCCTTCGAAGAAGGCGGGTGAGCCCTTCTCACCAGCCCAGATCCGCAGCGTGTCCCCCCTCGAGCTCGTAGACGTAGTCGAGGGTGTTGCCGTCGCTGTCGTAGTACCGCGAGTGGACGTCCTCCGAGCGCTCCTCACCGAAGGGACGGAGGTGGCCGATGATCTCGATGCCGATGATGGCGTGGCCGTCCTGCTCGAGCTCGACGCGCTGGGCGATGAAGTGGCCACCGTCGAGCGGTTCGTAGGTCACGGTGCCGGTGGCTCCCCCGGTGACCCGCCACGTCCCCTCCAGGCGGGACAGCGCGGTCATGGCGGGCGAGGGTGCGGTCGTGGGCTGGTCGGACACTTGACGCTCCTATCTCGGGCTGGTCACGGGCTGTGCTCGCAGGCGACGCCGGACGCTCGTCGAGCCTGGACCCCACGACGCCGGGTGTCGATCCCAGAACGCTGGGGTCACGACGACATGGCGCGCTGGGTACAGTGAGGCGGTGAGTGCCGTTGCTCTCACGCGTGTCCGTGCCCGTGACGACCTCGTCCGGCTCGTGCACCGTGACCTGGAGCCGCCCGACCTGGCTCGGGCGGTGTCCCACACGCTGGTCCGGGCGGTGCCGTTCGAGGGGATCTGCCTACTCACCGTCGACCCGGCGACGCTCCTCCCCACGTCCGAGGTCGTCGAGGACGCGCTCCCGCCCGAGGGGCGGGCCCGCCTCGCCGAGATCGAGCTGGGCGGCCGACCCGACTTCAACAAGTTCACCATGATCGCCAAGGGCGCCGAACCGGCTGCCAGCCTCAGCGCGGCGACCCACGGCGACCTCGATCGCAGCCTCCGCCAGCGCGAGGTCCGCCGGCCCAGCGGCTTCGGGGACGAGCTGCGCACCGTGCTCACCGGGCCTACGGGGAGCTGGGGCACGCTGACCTTGCTCCGGGAGTCCAGGCGGCCGCACTTCACGCCCGCCGAGGTCCGCATCGTGTCGTCGCTGGCCCCGGTGCTGTCCGACGGCGTCCGCCGAGCGCTGCTCCGCGAGCGTGCCGCCAGCGAATCGCCGGCCGACACGGGCGTGCTCGTTCTCGACGCCGACGACACCGTCGAGGTGGCCAACGCGGCGGCCGAGCGGTGGATCGACGAGCTCAGCCCAGACCGGGAGGCGCCCGGCATCCTGCCGCTGGCCATCGGCGCCGTCGTCCTGCAGACCAGGAGCATCGCGTCGGGCGGCGACGTCGGTCTGGCCACCGCCCGGGTCCGCACCGCCGCCGGCCGCTGGCTCGTCGTCCGTGGGTCGGTCGTCGGCCCCGACCGTATCGGCGTCCTGCTCGAGGCGGCCCGGCCGGCAGAGCTCGCCTCCACGCTCGCGGACACCTACGGTTTCACCGAGCGGGAGCGGGCGGTCACGGCGCTCGTCGCACGCGGCGAGTCGACGGCGGCGATCGCGGACCGGCTGCACCTGTCGGCGTACACCGTGCAGGACCACCTCAAGGCGATCTTCGAGAAGTCGGGGACCGGCACACGGGGTGAGCTCGTCGCCCGGCTGTACCTCGACCAACGTGCGACCGACCCAGCGTCGCCGTAGCCCGCAGCGGCGGTCCAACCCAGGGTCCTGGGATCGACACGGCGACGGCACCCGGCCAGGCTGCCGGGATGGACGATGGTCGTGCCCAGCTCCCAGCCCGGACGGTCGAGCAGCTGCGCCGGCACTTCCGTGGCGGACTCATCTCGCCCGGCTCCGAGGGCTACGACGAGTCCCGCCGCGTTTGGAACGGCGCGGTCGACCGCCGTCCGACGCTCATCGCCCGCTGCGCAGGGGCTGACGACGTCGCGACGGCCGTGCGCTTCGCGCGGGACCGCGACCTAGCGATCTCGGTGCGGGGCAGCGGGCACTCGATCCTCGGGCACGGGGTGCTCGACGGCGGGCTGGTGATCGACCTCTCCGGGCTCAAAGACGTCGCCGTCGATCGAGACGGTCGTCGGGCGCGGGCGGGAAGCGGCGTCACATGGGGCGAGTTCGACCTGGCGACGCAGCAGCACGGGTTGGCCACGACGGGCGCCACGGTCAGCCACGTGGGCCTGGCAGGGATGACGCTGCTCGGCGGGTTCGGCCACCTGTTGCGTCGCCACGGCCTGACGGTCGACACCCTGCGCGCCGTCGACCTCGTCACCGCGGACGGCGACCGGTCGGAGGTCGACCACGAGCACGAACCGGAGCTGCTGTGGGGGCTGCGCGGTGGTGGCGGGAACTTCGGCATCGCGACGTCGCTGACATACGACCTGCGACCCGTCCCGCCGTTGGTGCTGGCCGGGCCCGTCTACTGGACGCTCGAACAGGCACCGGAGGTCCTGCGGGTGACGGACGAGATCGCGCGGGACGCGCCCGACGACCTCGGCATCATGATCATGGTGCACCGTGCGCCACCGCTGCCGTTCCTTCCGCCCCAGCGGTACGGGACGCCGGCACTCGGCCTGCTCCTCACCTGGTTCGGCGACGTCGACACGGGCCTAGGGACGTTGGGACGCCTCAGAGGGACGGGCGAGCCGCTCGGGGACGCGGTGCGTCCGGTCCCGTACCGGTCGGTGCAGACGATGCTCGACGTCGCCGCTGCCCCGGGGAACGCTGTCCACCAGCGTTCGGTCATCCTGCCGCACCTCTCCGACACCGTGACCGACGAGATCACCGCGGTCGTCAAGGAGCTGCCGACGGCATCCTCCATGCTCACTGGTTGGGCGATCGGAGGGGCAGCGAGCCGCGTCGACCCGGGCGAAACCGCGATCGGCCCTCGCCCTCCCGGCTTCGAGCTCCGGCTGGTCGCGCAGTACCGCCCGGACGACCCCCGCGCCCACGAGCACGTCGCCTGGGTCCGCGCCGGCCACGACCGCTTGCGACCGCACGGCGACGGCCGCCAGTACCCGACGTTCCTGTCTGACGAGGGCCACGCCGGGGTCGTGGCCGCCTACGGCGACCGGCTGAGCCGCCTGGTCGCCCTCAAGGACCGGTACGACCCGGACAACGTCTTCCGGCTCAACGCCAACATCCCGCCTCGCGGCGCGTCGGCCGGCACTTCGGGCAGTGGACGGTCGTCGGGCCGGGCCTGAGGCTCCGGGAGAAGGAGCGACCGCGCGACGCACGGTCGTCCCGGGCGGCCGTCTCGTCGACCCGGCGGACCGGGTGGTGGTGGAGGTCCCGCGCGACTGAGCCGAAGGGGTGGGTCAAGGGTGCCGGAGGCATCGCGTAGCGACGGCGTGATGTTTCGTCCGACACCTGCGCAGGTCGTGCGGCTAACAGTGGTGGTGACGGGTGTCGGGCGAAAGATCAGGCCGCCCTTGACGCGCGCAGGGGAGGCCGGCGACTGGCTGCGGTGAGGGCGGCGATACCGGTGGTGACGGGTGCCGGGCTACCTGCCGCTGAGGAACGTGTTCGGGCGGGCGATGAGCGCCCGCCGGCCTTGCTCAACGTCAGAGAGCCGAGCCCGGCAACACGGATGCCTGCCGGGTCGCTCGTACGTGCGCCGGGTTGCCGTGTCGATGCTCCGGTGCGGCGACTGTTGGCGGGATCGGGCGACGGGTACCCGTGGCCAGAACGCGCTCGGCCGTTGTCAGGCGGCGGGGGTGTCGATTCGCAGACTTCCACCGAGGGCGCGGGCGAGGCGTTCGAGCATCAGACCGCCGGGGATCTGTGCGCCGTTCTCGATCGCGGAGATGACGCTCTGGCGAGTACCGGCGCGGCGGGCCAGCTCGGTTTGGGACAGGCCGGCGGCGGTGCGGGCGTTGTAGACCATCTCGGCCAGTTGCAGGCGTGCTTCCTCTTCCTCGCTGGCAGCCTCGTACTCGGCGCGCTCGGCGTCGGTCATGGCGGCCAGCGCCTCGGCCTGGACCTGCCGCCATGGGGTCGTAGTGCTCATCGCTTCCTGCCCTTCTTGGCCTGCTTAGCCCGCTGTTCGGCTTCGCGTGCTTTCTGGTGTGCGGCCTGCGCTCGGCGTGCCCGCAGTATCTCGGCCCGCTCGTTCTGGCGCTGCTTGCGGAACGTTGTGAGGGTCACCGCCCGCCGTCCGCGGTCGAACACGTACGTGATGCGGCGAGCGACGTTCTCACAGGTGAACCGCAACTCGTATAGCCCATCCTCCAGCGGCCTCGAGTGCGGCATCCGCAGCATGTGGCCTTGGGCTTCCAACCGTTCCAAGATCCGGTCAGCAGCCGCCTTCCCCGCCGGGCTCAGTCCGACGTACCAGGTCCGCACCTCCTCGGAAAACTCGACCGTCCATCGCACCACCCGACTATACCCTCTAGCAGATATCACTTCAAGCTAATATCGCTCAGCGTGGAGGCCGGAATCCCGTGTCTGGCAACGCATTGCCAGAACGTGGCCAGCAAGATCGGACCGGTGACGCGGGCGTGGGCGGTGACCGAGAGCGCGAACCGGGAGCAGTCATCGAGCCAGGACAAGATCTCCACATCCATCCCCGTGCTGCCGTCAGTGTGGGTGAGCCGGTAGTGGGTGAAGTCGGACTGCCAGCACTCGTTTGGGAGCTCGGCCTGGAACCTGAGGTAGGAGGACTTCGGGCGCTTCTTCGGCTCTGGGACCGCCAGCCCGCGCGCTGCCAGGTGCCGGGAGATCGTGGTCCGGCCCACCGTTATCCCGTGGTGGTGCTGCAGATGCCAGCCGATGGTGTCCGGGCCGGAGTCCAGGCCAGTGGCGGCGAGCCTTCCCGCGCAGCTCGACGATCAGCTCCACCACGTCGGCCGGCTTCGCGGTCGGCATGCGTTTGGGCCGGCGCGAGCGCGGCGCGAACGCGGCCTCGCCTTCCTTGCGGTAGCGGGCCAGCAGCTCACAGAGCCAGGACCGGGAGACGCCGTACTCGGCGGCGACTTGGGCAACGGGACGGTTCTGGATCACCATGGCAGCGATCACCAATCTGGTCTTCGACATGACCCGAGCCTCGGGCCGGCCCGCCTCTCAGTCCGGGATGTCGCGGGACATCAGCCCGGCATGTCTTGAGACACCCGCCCCGGATGTCCCGAACCAGACCCCGACGGCGGCCTGGCCACCACGTTCACCTATGTATGGAACTTCGGCGACGGCACCACCGCCACCGGCAACATCCAACACCACAGATTCCCCGCCGCCGGCACCTACACCGTCAAACTGACCGTCACCGACGACGAAGGCACCAGCGCCTCCACCACCAAGAGCGTCACGGTGCCATAGAAGCCTCCCTGCCCGTCAGGGTTCGGCTCCCACAAGGCGCTGCGCCTACCACCGCACGAGTCTGGCTCCCACAAGGCGCCAGGCCCGAGATTGAGGAGGAACAGCCGCAAGGACATCAGGCAATGAGGGGGTTCCTGAGCCGGCAGCGACAGTCGTGACAACACGTAGAACGAGTCACCTGGCAATCCCTTGGAGGCGTGGAGACTCCTCTTAGCTGGCTTTCGATCAGGTAGCGCCGGGCGGTGGGGCGCGGGCAGGCTACCCCTGCCCGTGGGTAGTGCCGGTCAGGGGTAGCAGAGGCGGCGACCTAGCTGTTGCGGGGCAGCAGGATCTGGCGACTTTGCGCCCCGCGCCGTCCACCTGGTGAGCCTGCCCACGACGCCGCCGCAGCCGGCGCAGCCAGACCCGGCCGGTGCCAGGCAAGTCCAATTATCGACTGGACGCGGGCGGGCGGCCCGGAGCCGGGGGCCGTGTCAGCGGCCGAAGCGGGGGCAGTGTCAGCGGCCGAGCATGAGGCTGATGGCCTCCGCGCGGGTGGCGGGGTTGAGCAACTGGCCCCGGACGGCGCTGGTCAGCGTCTTCGCGCCAGGCTTGCGTACCCCCCGCATGGTCATGCACAGGTGCTCTGCCTCGATCACGACGATGACGCCGGCCGGGTCGAGCAAGCGGCACAGGGAATCGGCGACCTGGGTCGTGAGCCGCTCCTGCACCTGCGGCCGCTTGGCGTACACGTCGACCAGTCGGGCCAGCTTGGACAGCCCGGTGATGCGTCCCTCGGTTCCCGGGATGTAGCCGACGTGTGCGAACCCGTAGAACGGCACCAGGTGGTGCTCGCAGGTGGAGGCGACCTCGATGTCCTTGATCAGGATCATCTCGTCGTGCCCGAGCTCGAACGTCGTCGTCAGGATCTCGGTCGGGTCCTGGCGTAGGCCGCGGAACATCTCCTCGTAGGCGCGCGCGAACCGCTCCGGCGTTTCACGCAGGCCCTCCCGCGACGGATCCTCTCCGATGGCGACCAGCAGCTCGCGGACGGCGGCCTCGACCCGCGCATGGTCGAACGGACGCGCCGCGGTACGGGCGAGATCGGGCTCGGCCACCACCAGGGTCAGCCCCTGTCAGCGCGCTCGGCTCCGTGCGACACCGGCTCGTCCACCGGTTCGCGAGCGCGGACGCCGCCGTTGGACGGCGCCGCCTCGATCGCCTTGGCCGGAGCGTCGACGGGACCGCGGTCGGACGGCTTCCGCGTCGCCGAGCCGGTCCAGGCCGGGCGACGCTCACGCTTGCGGAGCGGCGCGAAGACCTCCGCGACCTCTTCCCGGTTCAGGGTCTCGCGCTCGAGGAGGGCGAGCACCAACTTGTCGAGCACGTCGCGGTTCTCGACCAGGATGTCGAAGGCTTCCTGATGCGCGGCCTCGATCAGCTTGCGCACCTCCTCGTCGACCTGGCCGGCGACCTCCTCGGAGTAGTCGCGCTCGTGGCCCATGTCGCGACCGAGGAACGGTTCGGTGCGGTCGGTGCCGAACTTCACCGCGCCCAGCCGCTCGGTCATGCCGTACTGGGTGACCGTCCGGCGGGCCAGTGTCGTGGCCTTGTCGATGTCGTTGGCCGCACCTGTGGTGGGGTCGTGGAAGACGAGCTCCTCGGCGGCGCGCCCGCCCATCATGTAGGCGAGCTGGTCGAGGATCTCGTTACGCGTCGTCGAGTACTTGTCCTCGTCGGGCAGCACCATCGTGTACCCGAGGGCTCCCCCGCGCGGCAGGATCGTGACCTTGTGCACCGGGTCGATATGGTGCAGCGCCGCGGCCACCAGGGCGTGCCCGCCCTCGTGGTAGGCGGTGATCTTCTTCTCCTTGTCGTTCATCAGCCGCGACCGCTTCTGCGGCCCGGCGACGACGCGGTCGATCGCCTCGTCCATCGCCCGGGCATCGACGATCTTGCCGTCGTTCCGGGCGGTCAGCAGGGCGGCCTCGTTGAGGACGTTGGCCAGGTCGGCGCCGGTAAAGCCAGGTGTGCGGCGGGCCACAGCCAGCAGGTCGACGTCGTCGCCGAGCGGCTTGCCGCGGGCGTGGACCTGGAGGATCCTGTGACGGCCTTCGAGGTCTGGCGCTTCCACGGCGATCTGCCGGTCGAACCGTCCTGGGCGCAGCAACGCCGGGTCGAGGATGTCCGGCCGGTTGGTCGCAGCAATCAGGATGACGTTGGTCTTGACGTCGAAGCCGTCCATCTCGACCAGGAGCTGGTTCAGCGTCTGCTCGCGCTCGTCGTGACCGCCGCCAAGGCCGGCACCACGGTGGCGGCCGACGGCGTCGATCTCGTCGACGAAGACGATGGCCGGCGCGTTCTCCTTCGCCTCCTTGAACAGGTCGCGGACCCGGGAGGCGCCGACGCCGACGAACATCTCGACGAAGTCGGAGCCGGAGATGGTGTAGAACGGCACGCCCGCCTCGCCGGCCACGGCTCGAGCGAGTAGCGTCTTGCCCGTCCCCGGCGCGCCGTACAGCAGGACACCCTTGGGGATCTTGGCGCCGACCGCCTGGAACTTGGCCGGCTCCTGCAGGAACTCCTTGATCTCCTGCAGCTCCTCGATTGCTTCGTTCACGCCGGCGACGTCGGAGAAGGTCGTCTTCGGGGTGTCCTTGCTCTGCAGCTTGGCCCGGGACTTGCCGAAGCTCATGACCCGGTTGCCGCCGCCTTGCATCTGAGTCATGAAGAACCAGATCAGCGCCGCGAGCAGGATGAACGGGAGCAGCGCACCCAGCAGGCTCCACAGCACGCTCGCCTGCGGCACCTCGACGTCGAAGCCCTCCGGCAGGGTGCCGTTCTCCTGCTGTTCCTGGAGCTCGTTGACCAGCTCGAGACCCTGACCGTCGACGTACTGGGCCGAGATCTGCTCGTCGTTCTTGAGCGTGAGCTGGATCTCCCTCGCCTCGCCGTCGATGAGCTTGGCCGAACTGACGTTGCCAGCCTGGATCTCGGACACGACCTCGGCCGTGTCGACCCGTTCGACCCCGGTGGTCGAGTCGAGCAGCCTCGTCAGCACCACTGCTGCGAGCACGAAGATGAGGACCCACGACAAGGGGCGGAGCAGTCGCTTAGCGTCCATGATGCGGAGCCGATCGGCCCCGTTCCTCCTGCCTTCCACGCACACCCGGCGAACGGGGTGTCCGGCGGCCGGCCCGCCGGAGATGTCGGTTCACCCGACGGTACACCGGGCGAGCCCGGCGCGCCCACGCGCGTCAGGGCTGACGAACTGGCAACGTTGCAGGTAGGCCCCGTGTTCCCGGGCAGCTACGAGTACACGTGCGGTGCCAGGGTCGCGACGACCCGCAGATTGCGATATCGCTCGCCGTAGTCGAGGCCGTAGCCGACGACGAACTCGTTGGGGATGTCGAAGCCGACGTAGCGCACCTCGACGGCGGTCTTGGCCGCCTCGGGTTTGCGCAGGAGCGTGCAGATCTCCACGCTGGCCGGGCCGCGGGAGCGCAGGTTCGACACCAGCCAGGACAGCGTCAGGCCGGTGTCGATGATGTCCTCGACGACGAGCACGTTCCGGCCAGTCAGGTCGGTGTCGAGGTCCTTGAGGATACGGACGACGCCGCTGGACTTGGTGCCCGATCCGTACGACGAGACGGCCATCCAGTCGGTCTCGACGTGCCGGGTGAACGCCCTGGACAGGTCGGCCATGACCATGACGGCGCCCTTGAGGACACCGACGAGCAGGAGATCACGCCCCTGGTAGTCCCGTTCGATCTGCGCCGCCATCTCGACGAGGCGGCCCTGGATGCTGGACTCGTCCAGCACGACCCGCTGGAGATCGGCGCTGATGTGCTCGGCGTCCACGAGCCGTCAGCCTGCCACACACGCCCTGTCGGGCTCGGCCGCAGCGGCCGGCGACGGCTGTGCGTTGCAGTGGTCTGTCAGCCCTCTGCTGACGCGATCCGCAGCTCGTTGCCGGAGCGGGTGGCGCGCAACTTGCCCGGCAGGTCGACGCCCACCTGACCGTGCCAGTGGGTGACCAGCGCGTCGACGGCTTCGACGTGTGCGGCTGTGAGGTCGGTCGGTGGGCTGCCGGCCGCGATCGACGTCCTGCGGAGCACCCGCCACCGCACGGCCTGCGGGTGGGTGAGCAGCGTGACGACGTCTAGCCGGTGATCATCGGCACTTTCCGGCGACATAGGCCGCCGAGAGCCGATGATCACGCAGTCGGCGACGGCGCGCTCGGCCCATGCGTCGAGCGCGTCGGCGTCCGCCCGGAGCAGGTCGGCGGTTCGGGCCAGCGCGTCGGACACGCCCGGCCCGAGGTCGGCCTCGAGCGCAGGCAGCAACCGGTGCCGCACCCGAGCCCGGGCGTACGACGGGTCGGAATTGTGCGGGTCCTCCCACGCCTCGACTCCGGCTGGAAGCGATGCCCGCACGACCGCGCACGGCAGGTGCAGGAACGGACGCCGGTACCGTCCGGCGACACCGGCCATCCCGGCGAGCGAGCGCGCGCCCGAGCCGCGCGCGAGCCGCAGCAGCACGGTCTCGGCCTGATCGTCGCGGGTGTGACCGAGCAGGAGAGCCGAGGCGCCATGGCGGAGCGCAGCAGCGTCGAGGACCGCGTAGCGCGCCCACCGTGCGTTGCCCTCCGGTCCGTGCGCGGTGTCGTCGACCTGGACGTGGACGACCTCGACCGGGTCGAGCCCTAGCGCCACGAGCCGGGCTCCGACGGCACGTGCTCGGTCCGCAGAGCCGTCCTGCACACCGTGGTCGACGCTCACAGCACCTGCGCGGAGCCTGTCGCGGCGCGCGACATGGACGAGCGCAGCCGCCAGCGCCAGCGAGTCAGCCCCCCCAGAGCACGCCACCAACACGAGATCGGCAGGCTCGAGATCAGCAAGCGACGCCACGACCGCCCGCCGCACCGCGAGATGGGGTGCGGTCACCGGGTTCGCGCCCCCGGGAAGACAACCCACCGCACCCGGACCACCGCCGTCACGACGAGAGCGCCGCCTGGCCGTGGACGCGGCGCACCCACGCCACCGGGTCGGCGATCTCGTCCAGCGACGGCAACGTGTCGGCCGACTCCCAGACGCGGTTGAACCCGTGCATGCCGACCCGGTCGACGACCCCGTGGACGAACGTCGCGCCCTCGCGGTACTGCCGCATCTTCGCCTCGAGCCCGAGCAGGCGACGCAGCGTGCGATCCATTCCGCCGGCTCCGGCCCGTCGGCGCTGGAAGCGTTCGCGGATCGTCGCCACGCTGGGCACGACGTCCGGGCCGACGCCGTCCATCACGACGTCCGCGTGCCCCTCCAGCAGCGACATGACAGCGGTCACCCGGTCGATCACGGCTCTCTGATCCGGCGACTGGACCAGGTCGAGCACGGAGGGTCCGCCCTCGCCACCTTGAGCACTCTCGACCACTGACCTCAGGACGTCGCGCAGCCGTGACATGAGCACGGCAGGGTCGACCTCGGTCGCGCCCACGAACGACTCGATCTCGCCCCGAAGGTGGTCGCGGAGCCAGGGCACGGCCGTGAACTGCACGCGGTGCGTCTCTTCGTGCAGGCACACCCACATCCGGAAGTCGCGTGGGTCGACCTTCAGCTCGCGCTCGATGTGGACGACGTTGGGCGCCACCAGAAGCAGGCGACCGCTCGCGCCGTTGCCGCCGGACCAGAACGGGTCGAACTGGCCGAGGACCTTGCTGGAGAGGAACGCCAGCAACGCACCGGTCTCGACACCGGTGACCTTGGGCCCGACCTGGTCGAGGAACCCGCCCCCGCCCGACCTGCGCTCGCGGAGCTTGTCGGCGAGCGGCGCGACGATCTGTCGCATGCCGTCGGCGTTGGCCTGTGCCCAGCCCCCGCGGTCGACCACCACCACGGGGGCCTGGGCCGCGGATCCGTCGAGCCCGGTGAAGGACGTGACCGGGCCGCTCGCGTCGGTCGCAAAGGTCTTGAGGTCGGTGACAACGCCGCGGGCTTCCTCGGCGGTCACGGTCGGGCCAGGTTTGGACAACCGCCGCGCCGTCGAGACCGCGAGGTCCCAGTCGACCAGCTCTGGTAGCTCGTTCGACGTCATGCCGCCACGCTACGGGACGCCGCTCAGGGGGCCGGGGTCGTACCTCCGCATCCGCATCCGGCGAGCGTGGCAGCGACCCTGTCGAGCGTGTCCCTCGCCGCGAACGCGTTCGCGACGTCGTCGGCGAGGACGGCGAAGGCATAGGCCGTACCGCTTCGGGCGACGACGACGCCAGCCAGCGAACTGACGGCGCTCAGGGTGCCGGTCTTCGCGCGCACGACGCCCGCGCCGGTCGTGGCGTCGCCGCCGAAGCGGTCGTGCAAGGTGCCGGTGAACGCGGCGACCGGAAGGCCCGTCAACACCGGGCGCAGCTCTGGGCGCTCCGGGTCGGCTGCGGCTGCCAGCGTGGCGGTCAGGGCCGCAGCCGGGATGCCGTTGCCACGAGCGAGACCGCTGGCGTCGAGAACGGCCGCTCCGGAGAGGTCGACACCGAGCGCTGTGACGGCCTCGGCGACGGCGAGGCTTGCGGCATCGGCGGTAGCCGGGCGGCCGGTGGCCCGGGCTGTGTGCCGCGCCAGTACCTCTGCGGCGTCGTTGTCGCTGGTGGACAGCATGTCCTCGACGATGGCCGAGAGCGGCGCGGACTCTACGGCGGCGAGGTCCGTGGTTCCGCGAACCGCCGTGCCACGGACCGGTTCGGCGACGACGATGATGCCTCTGTCGGTGAGCATGTCGGCGAAGGCAGCCGCGGCCGCGAGCGTCGGATCGCTCGACCGCGCGTCACGGTCGGGCCGGACACGCCCGCCGTCGACGGCCAAGGCGCTGACCGGGCCGACGGCGCCTGACGGCACGTAGGTCGACCGCCAGTCCGGATCGATCGCCGGCCCGCTGAACAAGCTGTCGTCCACGAACAGACCGACGGTTGTGGTGCCAGTCGCCGTGAGCGCCGCGGCCGTGTCGTCAGCAAGGGCGGCCAGCCTGGTGGCGCTCCGCGTGGGCGGCCCGTCGCGGACGGTGAGGGTCGGGTCACCGCCGCCCACGAGCACGACCTCACCAGGTCCGGAGCCGCTCACGACGCTCGTGGTGAATGTTCGGTCCGGGCCGAGGACGTCGAGAGCGGCGGCGGCGGTCAGGATCTTCAGGGTGCTCGCCGGCACCAGCGCCGTGTCAGCTTCGACCTCGTACAACGATGCGCCGCTGGTCAGGTCGACGACGGACGCACCGACCCGGTCTCCGAGAGCGCCCGCGGCCAGTTCAGGACCTAGTACCTCGGCCAGCGACGGCATGCCCGGTGCCGGTGTCGACGACGCTGCCGCGAGCACGGACGGCTGCGGCTCGGGCGACGGCGAGGGGGTCTCACTCACCGACGGTGACGGCGTCGGTTCGGCGTCGGGCCGACGGTCCAACTCGAACGCGACAACGCCTGCGACCGCGCCGCCGAGCAGCACGAGAGCGGCGGCGGCGATGGCGACGGAGCGGCGCGACACGACCGGTCACGGTACGGGAGACTCGGGACCGAGCGTGCCATGGGAGGCAGTCGTGGAGTTCGACGTCACCATCGAGATCCCGGCAGGCAGCCGGAACAAGTACGAGCTGGATCACGAGACCGGCCGGATCAAGCTGGACCGAAGGCTGTTCACCTCGACCCGCTATCCCGCTGACTACGGATTCATCGAGCGGACGCTCGGCGAGGACGGAGATCCGCTCGATGCCCTCGTGCTCATCGAGGATCCGACCTTCCCGGGCTGCCTGATCCGGTGCCGGACGCTCGGCATGTTCCGCATGAAGGACGAGGCCGGCGGCGACGACAAGGTGATGTGTGTGCCGGCAGGTGACGTACGCAAGATCCACCTGAGCGACCTCTACGACATCCCCGAGTTCGAGCGGATGGAGATCCAGCACTTCTTCGAGGTCTACAAGGAGCTCGAGCCCGGCAAGTCCGTCGAAGGGGCCACCTGGGCGGGCCGGGAGGCGGCCGAAGCCGAGATCGAGCGCTCCTACCAGCGAGCTCGCGACACCGGCTACTACGCTCACTGACCCGCGCACCTCCTGGCCACGTGTCCGCGACGTGGGTCAGACCCGGCCGTAGAAGGACGGGGTGCGCCAGTAGAACACTGACTGGACCTCGACGACCTTGCCCGGCCGCGGCGCGTGGATCATCGTCCCGGCGCCGATGTAGAACCCGACGTGGTATGTGGCTGAGGCCTGGCCGTTGTCCGACCAGAAGATCAAGTCGCCGGGTCTGATGTCCGTGTCGGACACCCGCGTCACCGCCCGAGCCTGGGCCACGCTCCAGTGCGGAAGGCTCTTCCCGCCACGCTGCCACGCGCGCATCGTCAGCCCGGATCAGTCGAAGGCGCCCGGCCCGCCAGCACCCCACTGGTACGGCTTGCCGAGTTGAACGCGGGCGTAGTCGATCGCCCGCTGTGCGACCGTCGACACCGAAGAGACGACTGGGTCCCCTTACCCACCCTCGCCGGGATCAGCAGGTCGACACGTGGTCGTGCGCGATCACTCGTGCTCCGTGCTCGTGTGCACCGTGCCGGGCATACGTCGTGCACTGCAGGCCGGCCCCTCGGCCGAAACGGTTGACAGCCGCGGTTGATGCTCTTCCCGAGCAGGGTCGGTGCCCGCTCCCGCAGATCGTCGGCTACCGACTGCCGCCGTCTACTCCACCAGGTCCGCCGCCCAGTTCACCTCCTGGATCCGGGTGTCCAGCGCACGGAGTTCGCGTGCCACCTCGTCGGCCTCGCGTCGTAGTGCCCGGACGTCGACGGAAGCGACCATCCGGATCTCGGACCGCATGTAGCGAGCCGAGCGGTCTCCGCCCGCGTCGGCAAGATGCGTGCGGAACCGGTGCCGGAGGCGGAGCACGTCGCGCCGGGCGAGGGCATCCGTGACCGTCATGCCCGGCTCGACCTCGGTGGCCAGGTTGGTCCGGTTGATCGTGCGGATGAGCATCTCCAGCTCCGTGGCCACCCGGTCGGCCTCGGACAGCAGTTCGGTCGGATCCTCGGCCGGGGCCTCGCCTTTCTGGTGCTGTGCGGATGCCACAGCCCGATGCTGCAGCGCGGAATGCCGGGTAGCCAGGTCTGCGCGGCGCGCGAGCGCCTCCGCCAGCGTCATGACTGCACTTCCGTCCGTCGACGCAACGGCGCCCAGTCTCCGCCCGCCACGACGTCGCCGGCAACGAGATTTGCGCCGCTGGCCCCCGACGGGCGAGGCCGAGGGCTCCCCTGCGACCCTCGGACCCGCCCCTCGTCTCGGCAGTCTCACGAGGGGTTCGACTCCGAGTCGCGGGCGGATTGCTCTCGGAGCCGACGAATCTTCCCTAGGGTTGCCGAAGCTGGGGAGGGCGACGGTGGGCGCATTCGGCTGGGGGCTCGCGGCGAGTTCGTCGCTGATCATCGGCGCGTTGATCGTGCTCGTCCGGCCGATCAGCCAGCGGGTCGTTGCGCTGATCATGGCATTCGGAGCCGGCGTTCTCATCAGCGCCGTGGCGTACGACCTCGTCCAGGACGCCTTCGAGAAGCGCGGTGATGTGTCGCTCGTGCTCGGAATCGGCGCCGGGGCACTGACGTTCTACGCCGGCGACCTGCTGATCGACCGGCTGGGCGGCCAGGACCGCAAGCGGTCGACCGGAGTCCAGGCCGGCGGCGCGGGAGCAGCCATCGCCCTCGGCACGGTGCTGGACGGCATTCCGGAGTCCGTCGTGCTGGGTACGACGCTCGTGGCCGGTGCCGGCGTCAGCTGGGGGATGCTCGCCGCCGTCTTCCTGTCCAACCTTCCTGAGGCCATGTCGGCCACCGCTGGACTGTCGAAGGCCGGCGTCAAGCCGTCGCGACTCATGCTGCTCTGGGGCGGCACCACCCTCGTGTCGGGCATCGCGGCCGCCGTGGGGCATGCCTTGCTGGCCGACGCCTCCGGTGGGTCGGTTGCCCTCGTCCAGGCATTCGCGGCGGGTGCGCTGCTGACGATGCTTGCCGACACGATGATCCCCGAGGCTTACGAGTTCGGAGGCGCGGCGACAGGCCTGTTCACCGTCCTCGGGTTCAGCGTCGCCTTCGGCCTGAGCACACTGACGTAGTTCGACGGTGGACGCCCGATGCCAGCCGTCTTGTGGAGGGTTGTGCACGTCATCCATGCGCTCATAACGTGTAGACCCCTCCACATGACGAATGGCGATGACGAGTGCGCGACGGGAACGGCTCGGCCGGCTTCGCGAGGCCGCGCTGACGTACCCGCAGGCCGGTGCCACGTCGGGCGCCTTGCCGCAGGGCTTCGACTCCGACCGCCGAACCCGGGAGCGTTGTCGTCCTCGGCTTCGGTTTCGGTCGGCTGCGGCTGTCGGCGCCGTGCCGCGTCGTCTCCGTCGTCGACGAACCTGCGGGTAAGAAGTGAGCGGAATGGCTCTGGCTGACAGCGGCGCCGTGACGGTCGAGACCCCCGACGGCGTCACGCTCAACGGCGACGTCGCCGTCCCCGACGGCGCGATCGGCGTAGTCCTGTTCGCGCATGGCAGCGGCAGCAGCAGGCACAGCCCGCGCAACCGCGCCGTCGCAAGGCGGCTGGTGGAGCTCGGGATGGCCACCCTGCTCGCCGACCTGCTGACCGAGGCCGAGGAACGCGTTGAGGCCACGACCGGCCATCTCCGCTTCGACATCGGGCTGCTCGCAGGAAGGCTCCAGGCGGCGACGGAGTGGATCATCCGGAACCGGTCGACGGCCGGGCGACCGGTCGGCTACTTCGGCGCCAGCACGGGGGCGGCGGCCGCGCTGGTTGCCGCCGCCCGCCCGCGCGGCCAGATCGCCGCCGTCGTGTCCCGCGGTGGCCGCCCGGACCTCGCCCACGACGACCTGCCCAAGGTCAGGGCCCCGACGCTGCTCATCGTCGGCAGCCGCGACGACGTCGTGCTCGAGCTCAACTGCGAGGCCCTCGGCAAGTTGCGATGTACCCGCGACCTGCGGATCGTCGACGGCGCGACGCACCTGTTCGAAGAGCCCGGAGCACTCGACGAGGTCGCCCGCCTGGCGGGCGACTGGTTCGTCAGACACCTGGGAGGCAGCCACGGGGACAGCACGTCCAACACGTTGATCGACGGCTGACGGCGTGCGCCTCGACGAGCGGTCGTGTCAGGCCCGGATGGCCGCTGCCCGGGTCGCATGCCTTGCCACCGCCGGCTCCGATCAGCAGCCGCACATCGTTCCCGTGACGTTCGCACTCGACGAGCGCCGGCTCGTCACCGCGATCGACCAGAAGCCGAAGTCGACGACACGGCTGCGCAGGCTGTCGAACATCGCCGAGAACCCCCTCGTTGCCGTTCTCTGTGACCGATACGACGAGGATTGGACCCGGCTGTGGTGGGTGCGCGCCGACGGTCGAGCCGACGTCGCCGAGGCGGGCGAGGCGCGCGAGGCCGGGCTGGCGTCGCTCCTGGCGAAGTACCAGCAGTACCGCGACGATCCTCCGCGCGGGCCGGTCGTCATCATCACCGTCGAGTCGTGGACGGGATGGTCGTACGAGCCCGGGTCGGGCTGAACGTCGCACATGAAAGCTCTCTCATCCAGGGCTCACCCTGGCCCGGCGACAGCCCAGGCACGCTGGAGCGATGTCACGTGGGGAGGGCCTCGACCTGCTCACCGGACCCGGTACGGGCGACCCTCTCGCCACTGCGGTCGAGACGCTGGGTGGGCGGCTGCTCCCCTGGTCGGTGGACCAGGTCGACCACCGCCCCGACTCGAGCACGACCGTGTCGTACCGCGCGGACGTGGCCTGGCCGGACGGCGAGCGCGCCGAGGTCATCGGTGCCTACGCGACGGACCGGCCACTGGCGCCTCCGCTGACGGCGCCGGGGCTCGTCACGGTCACCGGCGGCGCCGGAGATCGCGGGACATCGGCCGCCCGCTCCGGTGTCCGGAACGCGTCGGACACGTCCGACTGGGGTTCGACCACGACAGGTCCGCCCAGGTCCGGACGCGATGATCCCGAGCTCAGGACGCTGACCAGCCCGAACGTGATCACCGCGGATGCACCCGCCGCGGCGATCGCCAGCGTTGCGGTGGACGCCATCACCCGATTGTGGCCGAACCGACGCAGAACACGGATGAGACGGACATGAGACGGCACTCATGTCAGGGGCCGGTCGATCGACCTCGCACAACGACCGAAACGTCTTGCTCGGCGAGTCCGTCAGTAGCGGTATCGATGTCGGCTCCGTGCGGTGCGACCTGGCGATGATGGACGGGCTGGAGGCCGCGGATCCCATCGTCAAGGGCTACCTGGCCGCCGGTGCCGCATCGATCGACGTCGCGTAGTGGGACATGGTGGGAGGGCATCACCGGCTCTCGACCGACTCAGCTGATGCCCTGCACATGCCCACCTCGTGCTGACCCGGGCCGCCGCTGGCCGGGTGTGACATCTGGGCGCGCGTGTGGTTGCCTGTTCTGCGGCCAGACGGGGTCCACAGCGGCGACGAGGGTGATGCGCAGGTGACGAGTGCTCGTCACAAGCGAGCAGCGACATCGCCGCGCGCGCGCCGGGTCGTCACGCTCGCACTCCCTGCGGCGGTGATTGCGATGGCGCCGGTCGGATTGGCCGCGTGGCCCAGTCGTGGCGACGACCCCTCTACCCCGGAGCCGACGCTGGTCCTGGGTGAGATCGAGCGGCCCATGGCAGTCAGTCGCGGCCTGGGTGAGCGGCCGCCGGTGCCTCGCCCCTCGGCGTCACCGACGGTCACACCCACGACGCCTGAGCCGACACCGACCGCCTCACCCACACCCACGCCGGTGCCGACCGTCGTCGGTCAGATGTACGTCACGACAGCACTGAACGTGCGCACCGGACCGGCCGAGGACGCCGAGGTGCTGACCGTGCTCGCGCGCGGCACGGAGGTCGGCGTGACCGGCACGACGGACGGTCCATGGGTACAGATCATCTATGCCGATTCCCCTTCGTGGGTCAGCGGCGAGTACCTGTCCGAGACGGCACCGCCGGCAGAACCCGATGACGGCATCTCCTTCGCGGAGTGCGAGTCAGGCTCCGCGGTGGAGGCCGGCTTGACCCCCGACGCGATCCGAGTGCACCGGGCGGTCTGCGCGGAGTTCCCTGGCGTCACCTCGTACGGAGGCATGCGCGGCGGCGGCGGCGAGCACAGCCAGGGTCGGGCCCTCGACATCATGGTGTCGACCAGCTCGCTTGGTGCCGCCATCGCGGCGTGGAGAGCAATAGTCAAGACCTGTGGATCGGCGTGTCATGCGACTTGCTGGCGACCTCCTGATTCGGCGTCGGGTCGTTCGACGAGGACGCCCTTTTCGAACCTGGCTCCGGCTCGGACCAGGGCGGCGA
>JBOGDS010000011.1:0-60833 GCA_050743075.1 Jiangellaceae bacterium
CCCCCCCCCCCCACGACGAGCGGCTGGGATACATCGCCGCTCACGTCCGCGCGGTGCACGACGCGATCGACGCGGGTGCCGACGTGCGGGGCTACTTCGCCTGGTCGCTGCTGGACAACTTCGAGTGGGCGTGGGGCTACGGCTACCGGTTCGGGATCGTGTATGTGGACTACGAGACCCAGCAGCGGATCCCGAAGGCGAGCGCGCACTGGTACTCGTCGGTGATCGCGGCCAACGCGGTGTGCTGACCGGCCCGTACGCTGGGCCGAGGGGAGGACGCAGTGGACGTGCCACCGGCTCACCAGCTGCCCACGCTGGAGGAGGTCGCCCGGGTGGCCGGTGTCTCCCGAGCGACGGTGTCGCGCGCGATCAACGGCGGCGAGCGGGTGAGCACCCGGGCGCTGGCCGCGGTCGAGAGGGCGATCTCCGAGCTGGGCTACACCCCCAACCGGGCGGCGCGCTCGCTGGTCACCCGGCGCACCGACTCGATCGCGCTGGTCGTCCCCGAGACCGGCAGCCGGTTCGTCGCCGACTCGGTCCTGACCGCCGCGTTGCAGGGGATCACGACGGCCCTGTCGGGCACCGAGCTACAGCTGATCCTGCTCATCGCCCAGCAGGCCGGCGACACCGCGCGGCTGCTCCGGTACCTGCGCGCCGGCCACGTCGACGGTGCCCTCGTCATCAGCCACCACGGCGAAGACCAGCTGCCCGCCGAGCTGGCCAAGACGCGGCTGCCGTTCGTCTTCGGCGGCCGGCCGCTCGACCCCGGCAACGTCACCGTGCCCTACGTCGATGCCGACAACGTCGGCGGCGGCCGGATTGCCGCGCGCCACCTGCTCGAGCGTGGTGACCGCGTCATCGGTACGGTCGCCGGCCCACGTGACATGCCCGCCGGCCTCGACCGGCTTGCCGGGTGGCGCGAGGTCCTGACCGAGGCCGGCCGCCCGGCCAACCGGGTCGAGCACGGCGACTTCACCGCGGAGGGCGGGGCCGCGGCGATGGCGCGGCTGCTGCAGGCCCAGCCCGATCTCGACGCGGTGTTCGTCGCGTCGGACCTGATGGCGACCGGTGCGCTGCGGGTGATCCAGGAGTCCGGACGCCGGGTTCCCGACGACATCGCGGTCATCGGGTACGACGACTCCATCCTGGCGCATGCGGCGATTCCGCCACTGACGACGGTCCGCCAGCCCGCGGAGGAGATGGGCCGGCGGATGGCCGAGCTGTTGCTCGAGCAGCTCGCCGGCGGTCCCTGGCCGACTGCCGGCGTGATCCTGCCGACCGAGCTGGTGGTGCGGGCCTCTGCCTAGGCTGCGCCTGTTCGTCGCCGTGACGCCGCCGCCGGAGGTGACCGCACACCTCGACGCCCAGGTGGCGCCGTTGCGTGACGACGTGCTGCGGTGGACGACTCCCGAGATGTGGCACGTCACACTCGCCTTCTACGGCGACGTGCCCGACGGGAACGTCGTCGACCTGCACGCGCGGCTGGGGCGCGCGGCCCGACGGCACCCGGCGCTGACGCTCGGTCTGGCCGGCGCCGGCCGGTTCGCCGGCCGGGCGCTGTGGGTCGGTTGCGCGGGTGACGTCGCAACGCTGCGAGATCTCGCTCGATCGGTCGCTGCGGCAGGCCGGCGAGGCGGCGCGCCGGTCGAGGAGGGCAGGCGGTTCCGTGCGCATGTCACCCTGGCCCGGTCGGCGCGCCCGGTGGAGCTGACGTCGTACGTCGCGACACTGGCCGGGTACGAGGGCCCGGTGTGGACCGCAGGCGAGATCTCCCTCGTCAACTCCCGGCTCGGCGCCGGCGACAACCGCCGCCCGCGCTACGAGACACTGGCGACGTTCCCACTCGCGGGCTCAGGAGGATGACGTGGACGCACGAACCCGGCGCGCGCTCGTCACGGCCGTACTCCTCGTGCTGGTCGCGGCGGTGGTGATCGCGTCGTTTCGTTGAGCCTGCTTCACCAGGCATACGCCTCGGGGGCCGGCCCCGGGCCCGGGAAGAGCTCGTCCAACCGGTCAAGGGTCGCCTCGTCGAGGCTGAGGGTGGCGGCGGGTAGCGCCGATGTGAGCTGGTCCGTGGTGCGCGGGCCGACGATAGGTGCCGTCACGCCGTCCTGGTGCAGCAGCCAGGCGAGCGCGACCGTCGCCGGGTCCTCGCCGAGCTCCCGGCACAGCGACTCGTATCCCTCGACCCGGACCCGGTCCACCGCCAGGTAGTCGGCGGCCCGCCCCTCGGCGGACCGGCCGCGATGCTCCTTCGCGAGCACCCCACCCAATGCGCCACCGTGCAGGGGGCTCCACGGGATCACGCCCAGTCCGTACTCCTTCGCCGCAGGCAGGACCTCCAACTCGATCGAGCGCTCGGCGAGGTTGTACAGCGACTGCTCCGAGACCAGCCCCTGGACATGGCGGGACCGGGCCGCCTCCTGGGCCTGCGCGATGTGCCAGCCGGCGAAGTTGCTCGACCCGACGTAGATCACCTTTCCCTGGGCGACCAGCGTCTCCATCGCCTGCCAGATCTCGTCCCACGGCGTGTCCCGGTCGACGTGGTGCATCTGGTACAGGTCGATGTGGTCGGTCTGCATCCGGCGCAGCGACGCTTCGCAGGCGTGGCGGATGTTCCGGGCCGACAACCGGCCGTCGTTCGGCCAATCGGACATGGCGCCGTAGAGCTTGGTCGCCAGCACGACCTTCTCCCTGCGGCCGCCACCTTGGGTGAACCAGCGGCCGAGGATCTCCTCGGTCCAGCCCTTGTTCTCACCCCAGCCGTAGGTGTTGGCCGTGTCGAAGCAGTTGACGCCGAGCTCGAGTGCGAGGTCGGCTATCGCGAAGGACTCGTCCTCGGGCGTGGCCGGGCCGAAGTTCATCGTGCCGAGTATCAGCCTGCTGACCCGTAGTCCGGACCGGCCGAGGTGCGTGTACTCCATGGTGATCAGCCAACACGCGATCCACCGCTGCCACAATGGCCCGCGTGCCGCCTTCCACGGATCCTCGTCCCCTTCCCGGCGGGCTGCTGCTGCGCAGCGCCGTTCCGGGCGACCTCGACCAGATCGCGGCGCTGCTGACCGCCCGGGGAGAGGCCGCCGACGTCGTCGACCACTGGCTGGTCGTCGAGGACCCGGACTCCGGTTGGGAGTCCTGTGCCGTCGTCGTCGACGGTGACCGCGTCGTCTCGACGGCCACACCTGGACGAGACGGTGTTCCTCGGCGGCGTCGAGATCCCGGCCGGGCAGGTCGAACTGGTGGCCACCGACGTGGAGTACGAAGGACGCGGTCTGGTCCGGGCGCTGATGGGCTGGGCGCACGAACGGTCGGCGGAGCGCGGTCAACTGGTCGAGGTGATGATCGGTATTCCGTACTTCTACCGCCTGTTCGCCGCCGTGCTGGCGGTGGCTGCTGGGCCGCGACGGGAGTACGACCTGGGTCGCCGAGCGTGGCGGCGAGGTCGTCGGCACTGGTCGCACCACGCCGCCGGACGAGGGCGTCATGCTCGCTGAGGTGGCGGCGACCGACAGCGAGGCGGCCTGCTCGATTCTGGCCCACGCGCAGACGCTGGCCGGCGCAGACCGGGTCACAGTCGTCGACCGGCCCGGTACCGCGACGGGAGCAGCGTGGCAGGACCTGCTGGGCCCGGCTCCGGAGGAGGAGGCACGCCAGTACTACGCCCGATTGCCCGACCTACCACGCCTGCTCGACCATCTGCGGCCCTGCTCTCGGCCCGGCTGGCCGCCTCCGGCCTCGATCGGGACGGCCGTGAGGTGCTGCTGTCGACGTTCCGCCGGCACGTCGTCATGCCGGTCGACGGGGCCGCCGTGGGTGCCACCGTCGCCGGCGGTCCGATGCAGGCGCCCTACTCGCGGGGTAGTGCGGCCGTAGCGCCGGACCTGGTGGCGCCGTTGCTGTTCGGGCCGCTGGGCATCGCCGGGCTCTCCCGCCGGCATCCCGACGTGTACCCGGGCCCGGACGTCGAGCTGATGGCGGCATTGTTCCCACCGGTGACCTCGGACTTGCTGACGTTCTACCTGCCCTGACAATGGACAGGTGCCCGAGCCGTTGCTGCCAGCGCTGGACCGCCTCCGCACAGACCTGCTCGACGCCGACCGGCTGGTCCGGGCGGTGGCGGCCGGCCGGCGGCGTGACCGCAGGCCGGCGTTCCGGCGGGTCGAGCTGCGCTGGGTCGACCTGCGCGAGGGCCGCCGCCTGCAGGTCGTCAGCTACGACGACCGGCAGGCGTTCACGGTCAACCACGCGGCCGACGCCGCCGCGGCAGCCGTCGATGCCCTACTCGCCGAGCCGTACGGCAACTGGCACGTCGAGACGACCGACGCCACCGTGCAGCTTCGCGTGACCAAGAAGAGTGCCGCCCAGGTCCACCGATCGGCAGGTCGGGCGCCGGGACCGGTGGGTCGGGGACACGATCGGGCCAAGGAGAGGCTGCTCGACCCGTCCGACCCGTTCCTGTACGCGGTCGGCATCAGCGACGCGCAGGGCAGGATCAAGCCGACCCGCCGCGACAAGTACCGGCAGGTGGAGGAGTTCCTGCGCGCGTCCGAGCCGGTGCTGGACGCTGCCCGGTCCGCGGCCGGAGGCGGCCCGCTGCTTGTCGTCGACCTCGGCTGCGGCAACGCCTACCTGACGTTCGCGGCGTACCGGTGGCTGACCGGCCTCGGGCTCGACGTGCGGCTCACCGGTGTGGACGTCAAGTCTCAGGCGCGGGAGCGGAACACGGCGCTGGCAGCGTCGCTCGGCTGGGGCGACGGCTTGCGATTCGTCGAGGGCACGATCGATGGCGTCGAGATAGACGACCCCCCACACGTGGTCCTGGCCCTCCACGCGTGCGACACGGCGACCGACGACGCGCTCGCCCGGGCGGTGCGCTGGCGGGCGCCGGTCGTGCTGGCCGCGCCGTGCTGCCACCACGACGTCCAGCGCCAGCTTCGCGGAGTTGCGGCGCCGGAGCCGTACGGTCCGCTGACCCGCCATGGCATCCTGCGCGAGCGGTTCGCCGATGTCCTCACCGACGCCGTGCGGGCATCCCTGCTGAGGATCCTCGGCTACCGCGTCGAGGTCGTGGAGTTCGTGGAGTCGGCGCACACACCCCGGAACACGCTGTTGCGCGCTGTCCGCACCGGGGCCGCTCCAGATCTCCTCACGGCCGAGTACGTGGAGCTGGTCTCAGCCTGGAAGCTGCACCCGGCGCTGCACGAGCGGCTGTCCGACGACGTCGAGGCCGCGATGGGCTCCGCATCTACAAGATCCACTGGATCCAGATGACACGACACGCCGGCGTGGCGGGTGTCGGCTGCTGCCAGTCGATCAACGGGAGCCAAGCCGGGATGGCGACGGCTCAGGTGGCCAGCTGGGCTACGACCTCGTCGATGCAGGCGGTCAGCGCCTCCACGTCGGCGGGCTCGACGGCCGGGAACATCCCGACCCGCAGCTGGTTGCGGCCGAGCTTGCGGTACGGCTCGACGTCCACGATGCCGTTGGCGCGGAGCACGGCGGCGACGGTGGCGGCATCGACAGACTCGTCGAAGTCGACCGTCCCCACGACCAGGGACCTTGCGGCCGGGTCGGCGACGAACGGCGTCGCGTATGCGCTCTTCTCCGCCCAGGTGTAGAGCCGGGTGGACGAATCGGTGGTGCGGTCAACCGCGAAGCGCAGCCCGCCGTTGCCGTTCAACCAGTCCATCTGCTCGGCGAGCAGGAACAGGGTGGCGACGGCCGGCGTGTTGTAGGTCTGGTCCAGCCGGGAGTTCTGTACGGCGATCGCGAGGTCGAGCGACGCGGGACGGTAGCGGTCCGTCGCCGCGATCTCGGCGACACGGTCCAGGGCGCGCGGCGACATGATCGCGATCCACAGGCCGCCGTCAGAAGCGAAACACTTCTGCGGCGCGAAGTAATAGACGTCGACCTCCGCCGGGTCCAGCGGAAGCCCGCCGGCGCCGCTCGTGGCGTCGACGACCACCAGCGCGTCCTCGTCGGCGCCCTTGACCCGGCGGACCGGCGCCATCACTCCGGTGGACGTCTCGTTGTGCGGCCACGCGTAGACGTCGACGCCGACTTCGGCGCGCGCCTGGTGCAGGGTTCCGGGCCCGGCGCTCACGACCGACGGGTCGTCCAGCCACGGCGCGGCGGCCGTGACCTGCGCGAACTTGGCCGAGAACTCGCCGAACGAGAGGTGCTGGGCCTTCTGCAGGACAAGCCCGAAGGCGGCGGCGTCCCAGAACGCCGTCGCGCCGCCGTTGCCCAGCACGACCTCGTAGCCGTCGGGCAGCGCGAACAGGGCCGCGACGCCCTCCCGGACCCGCCGGACCAGTCCCGTGACAGGTGCTTGCCGATGTGAAGTCCCGACGTAGCTGGTCCCGGATGCGGCGAGTGCGGCCAGCGCCTCGGGCCGGACCTTGCTCGGCCCGGAGCCGAACCGCCCGTCCCGTGGTTTGAGATCGGCGGGCAGGACAACGTCAGTCATAGGTGCACCCCCGGCTGAGAAGACGGCTCCACCGCGACGGCGTTCGCAGGTGGCCTCCACCCCGACTCCAGAGCGGATAGCTCAAGGGTAGCGTTCGGGCCGACGGCATGCGGCGTTGCCGCGCGAACATGACTATCTGTCTCGGCAGTTTCACAGCCAGGTAGGTACGTCAGCTGGTCCGTATCAAGGCTTGACAGTCCCGTACAAAGACCGAGGCTAAAGACTGCATGTGAACTCCAGATTCATGAGGAGGTTCCAATGCGTCGAGCCGTATCTGCCGCGTTGGTTGTAGTTTGTAGTGCTGCGGTAGGCATTGGTCCCGCGTCAGCGCTGGTGCAGAAATCTGATACGGAGACCTGCAGCGCAGTGGCCCAAGTTATCGTGAACTCTCGGAAGCGTCACGTTGCGTTGAACTTGTGCAGGCGGAATGGGATTTGGTTCGGTTGGTGGGTGGTGCGTTTCAGATCGTGCCAGGCGGGGTGGCCGAGCAGTCGGGCGGTCGCGACGGTGAGCAGGTCGCGGAGGCCGGGGACCGACCAGCGGGAGCCGCCGATGTCGGTTCTGGCGTTGAGCTCGCGCATCAGTCGTTCCAGGACGCCGGTTCCCAGCTCGGGTCCGCCGAGGTGGGCGAGGCGGGCCCGTAGGGCGGGGTCGAGGCAGGTGAAGGCGTGCGGTCGGGCGATGACGAGGTAGCTGCGGGCGCTGGTGAGGGTGGTGGGTATCTCGGCGGTGAACGCGTCCCACGCTGCCAGCGCCTCGGCGGTGCTGCGCTGGTGGCGGATCTGCTCGCGGAGCAGCTCACCGAGCTCGCGGGCGCGGTCGCGGGCCCAGCGCGGGTTGAGGTGGCGGTTGGCGGCGTCGTCGGCGTAGAACGCCTTGCGCAGCCCGTGCGGCAGGTGCCACCAGCACCGCTGGATCGGCACCTGCGGCCACAGCCGCTGGGCCAGTGTGGTGATCGCCGGCTCACCGTCGAGGACGACCAGGACCGGCGCGGGCACGCCCTCGAGCTGGGCGCCGAGCATCGACCCGTCCTCCCCGACGGCCAGCCCGAGCAGGTGCGAGACCGCGCGGCGTCGACCGGGCGGGCCGGACCGGCCGGTCAGCCCGATCGCCAGGTTCGCGCCGTCCCGTTCTTGGCGGTCCCGGCCCGCACCCCGGTGCCGTCGAGCAGCACCACCTCCGGGGCCGGGTGCGCCGGCCCGAGCGTGCCGTCGGAACCGGTCAGCAACGCCGCCACATCCGCGAGCGCGTGGTGCGCCTGCCCCGCGGTGGCACCAGTGCCGGCCAGCTCACGGTCCACCCGGGCGGCCCGGGCGAACGACATCTGCACCCCCAGCTCGGCCAGGTCGACGGTGAGCCGGTCGGTCCGCCGCTTCCCCGACAGGCCCAGCATCACCAGCAACGGCGCGAAGTTCCGCCCACACCCCCGGCATCTCACGTGCCACAAGATGATCTCCACCGGTCCGGCAGACGTGTGCAACTTCCGCGGACGGGTCCGCCGCCCCTTGCGGGCGAAGTCCTTACCCGCCGCACACCCCGGGCACGCGAACGGCGCCGCCAAGCCACGCACCGGGGCCCACCGCGGCCCGCACACGGCGTCGATCAACCGCTCCTGCGCCTCATCCAGGGCCTCGGCCAGCGCCCGCGACGGCAGCTCACCCGACATCCGCACCGCCAACGACTCGAACACCTCCCACGACGACCACGCACCCAGCAAGGGCATCTCGACGGTCAGCGCGAGCGTAGTGCTGGACACGACGGCGACTCCTCGACACTCGACGGATCGCCTGCACTTCTACAAGATCAACACTCAAGTTCAACGGAGCGACACGCTACCGAACGAGCGTCCGGTGGTAGTTGCCGAGGGCGCGACGCCGTTCTATCGGGATCTCAGCGCAGGGGCGCGTGGCAGCGACGTCGAGCAGTTGCAGACGTTGCTGGGAACGTTGGGCCTCTTCTCCGGTGACCTGGACGGCCGCTTCGGCGCCGGCACGACGCAGGCGGTGCGCGCGTGGCAGCGCGATCTGGGCATTGTGGCGACTGGTCAGGTCGCGTTCGGCGACGTGATTGCGGTGGGCTCGTTGCCTGCGGAGGTCATACTGGGCGAGGCGATCACGGTCGGCGCGCCGGTCGGTGGTGGGGAGGAGGCGGTGCTCACCGTGGCTGCCGAGCCGCGGTTCGTTCTGCCGCTGAGCGTGGAGCAGCGGGATCTGGTGCCGCTGGATGCGCAGGTGGTCGTCACCGTCGGTGAGAACACCTTCCCGGCGACCATGTCGACGGCGACGGAGACGCCGGAAGGCGACGTGGAGATAGCCCTGCAGGGTGAGTCCGGTGGCGCTGTGTGCAGCACGGATTGCGGTGCGGACATACCAGCCGGACGGCGGGTGTCCTTCCCAGCCCAGGTCGTCGTCGTGCCCGAGACGACCGGTCCGGCCGTGCCCGTCGCAGCGTTGAACACGGATGCCGGCGGAACCGTCACTGTGCAACTCGACGATGGCGAGACACGCGAGGTAAGCGTGATCGCGTCGGCCGGGGGGATCGCGGTGGTCGACGGGCTGGACGCCGGCGAGGTCGTGGTGCTGCGGGCCGCGTCGGGCGGGGACGGCGACGGATGATCGAGCTGACCGGGCTCCGCTTCGCCTACACCGCCGGCGAGCCACTGTTCACCGGTCTCGACGTCTCGTTCGAGCCATCGCAGATGACCGCGGTGACCGGCCCGTCGGGCAGTGGCAAGTCCACCCTGTTGTACTTGCTGGGGCTACTGCTGCGACCCCAGGGCGGCCAGGTCGTCGTCAACGGCCGTGACACCGCACAGATGCCCGACGCCGAGCGGTCGTGGCTTCGGGCGCACGCCATGGGCTTCGTGTTTCAGGACGCTGCGCTCGACGCCAGCCGTACCGTGCTGGACAACGTCACCGAAAGTGCGCTGTACACCGGAATGCGCCGTCGCGTGGCCCGCCATCGCGCCCATGAACTCCTGGCGCGCTTCGGCGTCGAGCTGCGCGCCGGGCACCGGCCTGGGCAGGTGTCCGGCGGCCAGGCGCAGCGTGTCGCATTGTGCCGGGCGTTGCTGAACGACCCGCGGGTCGTGTTGGCCGACGAACCCACCGGCAACCTCGATCAGGCGGCGGCCGACGACGTCCTGGTTGCGTTGCGGGAGGTGGCCGCCGACGGCGCAACCGTACTCGTCGCGACCCACGATCCCCGCGTCGTGGAGCGCTGCGATGCCGTCGTTGCGCTCTGACGTTCGTCGTGTCGGCGCGCTGCTGGCCGAGGCGGCCCGCGCCGCCGCGTCGCAACGTGCGTGGAGCGTCGTCACCGCGCTGATTGTCGCCGCTGTCACTGGAGTGATCCTGGCGACGACCGGTCAGACGGCGGCCGCGGAGCGTCAGGTGCTCGCTCGCATCGACGAGGCGGGCAGTCGCACGATCGAGGTCAGCGACGCCAACAACACCGGCGTGATCGGTACCGACATCGTTCCCGTCATCGAGCGAATGTCCGGCACGGACTGGGTCGTAGGGCTGGGTCAGGCGTCGGACGGCCGCAACAGCGCGGTGGGCGATGGTGGCGAGCCAGTCCCCTTCTGGCCTGTTTACGGCGAGTTACCGACCATCGTCGAACTACCGGACCGACCCGTCGCCGTCGGTGAAGGCGTGGCTGGCCCGGTGGGGGCTTCCAGCCTGGGCGCACTCGAGGGCTATGGTGCTGTCGATCTTGCCACCGGCGAACAGGTGCCACTGGTTGGCCTGCTCGAGGCGTCCGATCCGCTTGCCTTTCTCGAGGACGGCGGCCTGATCATCGCCGATGTCGCTGAGGGGACATCGATTCAGCGGCTCGTTGTCGTCGCCCGCACTGCAGGCGAGGCGTCCGCGCTGTCCGCGGCCGTGGTCGCGGCGATCGGCCCCAGCGATCCCACCGACCTGCGCGTCACCTCCCCGGAGGCGCTGGCTGAGCTGCAGGCGGTGGTCGCTGGGGACCTTGGCCAATACGGCCGCGAACTACTCCTGGCCGTTCTGGGCGTGGGTCTTCTTCTCGTCGCCGGCGCCGTGCTCGGTCAGGTCTTGCTCCGCCGGCGCGACCTCGGCCGCCGCCGCGCCCTCGGCGCGACCCGCTCCACCATCGTCGGGCTCATCGTCGCGCAGACGGGTCTTGTCGCCACCGTTGGCGCCGTCCTCGGTGGTGCCGCAGGACTTGGGCTGGCGTGGCGGGCGACCGGCACGCTGCCTGGCTGGGCGTTCGTCGCTGGAACAGCAGTCCTGGCGGTTCTGTGCGCAATCCTGGCCGCGGTACCGCCAGCAGTCGTCGCCGCGATACGCGACCCGATCCGCGTCCTCCGGACACCGTGACCGCCCAGTACAAAAACCTCGGCATTATTGTACAATCGGTCCATGACAGCAGGCGCGGCCAGCAGGATTCCCGACGAGATCACCGTCACCGAGGCTCGCGCGATGCTCGGCGAGCTCGCCGAGGCCGCCTCGAAGGGCAAGGTCATCCACCTGACCAAGCACGGTCGGCGGATCGCGGCGATCGTTCCCGAGGGCTCCCAGGCCGAGGTCGACGAGGCATTCATGGCGATCGGCGCCGACATTCGAGTTCGCTATCGCGAGATGTTCGACCGCCTGGCCGAGCTGTGAGCAGCGACGTCTACTACCCGACGCTCGCTGAGGCCATCGCCTTCAACCAGGCTTTCATCGGGCAGAAGGGCGTCCGCGACGTCGGTCTGCTCCAGTCCGCTCTCATGCGCCCAGGGTCCTCAGCGTTCGGGCAGGACGCGTACCCCGACGCGTGGACTAAGGCCGCCGCGCTGCTCCATTCGATCATCCGCAACCACCCGTTCATGGACGGCAACAAGCGGACCGGTGTCAACCTCGCGCTGGCGTTCTTGGGACGAAACGGTGAGGATGTCGACCAGGCTGATCCCGACGCGCTGATCGACCTCGCGGTCGCGATCGCCAACACCCCGATCGAGGTTCCCGAGATCTCCGTGCGCCTGCGGCTAGCCCTGGTGCCCTCCCCATGATCATGTCGACTTTGCCCACCCAATGAGGGGCAAAGTCGACATGATCATCAGGGAGAGGCGCTGGCCCAGGACGGGTTCCAGCCGGCGACGTTGTCTGGGGTGCGCGGTCCGGGGCCGGAGTACTTGGCCGACGGGCGGACCAGGCGGCCGGTCTGCTTCTGCTCCAGGATGTGCGCGCTCCAACCCGCCGTGCGGGCGCAGGTGAACATCGACGTGAACATGTGCGCTGGCACCTCGGCGAAGTCGAGCACGATGGCGGCCCAGAACTCCACGTTGGTGGCGAGCACCCGGTCCGGCTTGCGCTCGGCCAGCTGGGCCAGGGCGGCCCTCTCGAAGGCCTCGGCCACCTTGTATCGGGGGGCTCCGAGTCCACGGGCGACCCGGCGCAGCGTGCGGGCCCGCGGGTCCTCGGCCCGGTAGACCCGATGGCCGAAGCCCATCAGCCGCTCACCGCGGTCGAGCACGCCCTTGACGTACCCGTCCGCGTCGCCGGTGTGCTCGATCTCCTCGATCATGGCCAGCACACGGGACGGGGCGCCGCCGTGCAGCGGTCCGCTCATCGCCCCGACGGCGGCTGACAGTGACGCGGCCACATCGGCGCCCGTGGACGCAACGACACGTGCCGTGAAGGTCGAGGCGTTCAGGCCGTGCTCGGCGGCGGACGTGAAGTACGCGTCGACGGCTCGCACGTGAGCGGGGTCCGGCTCACCCCGCCAGCGGATCATGAACCGCTCGACGATCGTGGCCGCCTTGTCGATCTCGCGCTGCGGCACCATCGGCAGCCCGATGCCGCGCGCCGACTGGGCGACGAAGGAGAGCGCCATCACCGCGGCCCGGGACAGATCCTCGCGGCACTGTTCGTCGGAGATGTCCAGCAGCTGCCGGAACCCCCAGGCTGGCGCGAGCATGGCCAGCGCGCTCTGCACGTCGACCCGCACATCGCCGGAGTGGACCGGGATCGGGAACGGCTCGGCCGGGGGGAGGCCGGGCTCGAAGGCGCCGTCGACCAGCAGACCCCACACGTTCTCGAACGGAACGCGTCCGACCAGGTCCTCGATGTCGACGCCGCGGTAGCGCAGCGCACCGCCTTCGCGGTCGGGTTCGGCGATCTCGGTCTCGAACGCGACGACCCCTTCGAGTCCGTGGTGGACCTCGGTCATGCACACTCCTTCGTGCGGGCTTGTGGCCCTCGGGCATGCGCGGCGAGGGTCGGTCGCGCGGCGGAGAGTCCATTGTGCCGTGTCGGTGGAGGTTTCCGACAAGTTTCGCGACTGTGGATGTGGGATTTCGCACAGCACCGCGTCCTTCGGATGGCGGGGAGGTGAACGGCACTGGACGAGCTTGCAGACTTGCGGCGGCCGTACTCGACGGCACGGCTGCTGGAGGACGACGTGGCGCCGGACCCGTGCGCCCAGTTCCGCGTGTGGATGGCCGACGCATTGGCACGCGGGTTGCCGGAGCCGAACGCGATGGTGCTGGCGACCGCAACGCCGGACGGTCGGCCCAGCGCACGGCACGTCCTGCTCAAGGAGCTCGACGAGGCCGGCTTCGTCTTCTTCACCAACCACGGCTCGCGCAAGGCCGCAGAGATGGCCGCGAACCCGCCGGTCTCGCTGTGCTTCCCCTGGTTCGCGATGGAGCGGCAGGTCGTGGTCTGCGGTTCCTCGTCGCGGGTGGCGCGCGGCGAGACCGCGGCGTACTGGGCCACCAGGCCACGGGAGTCGCAGCTCGGAGCCTGGGCGAGTGCGCAGTCGTCGGTGATCAGTTCGCGGGCCGAACTCGAGGCCGCCGCGGCCGCGGCGGCTGCTCGCTACCCCGGGGTCGTGCCGTTACCGGACTTCTGGGGCGGCTACCGGGTAGTCCCGCAGACCGTCGAGTTCTGGCAGGGCGGCCCGGGCCGGCTGCACGACCGGCTGCAGTACGCGCGGGCCGACGAGGGATGGCGGATCGAACGGCTCGCGCCGTAGCCCTCCGGACGTGGAGCGACCCGTAGACCGCTCCGCGTCAGTGACGGACTTTGCCGCACGGACACGGCCCGGGGGGACGATGTCCCGGGAGCCCACGGGTCGGGTGGCGTTGTTGGGATTGCCCTCACGGGCCGCCATGTCGGGCAGCCCTAACGGGCGACCACCTCACGAGTCCCAGAGCTATGCATTCTGCGGACCACCTCCCTTCCCGTGTACGTCCGACGCTACGGCGGTGACGGGTCGCGTGGCAACGGGATTCACGGGCGAGCCTTACGCTCGGTCCCCGTGGGACGTGGCCGGCGACTGCTGCGTGCGGTCGCCGTGGACATCGCCCCTTGCAGCATTCCGCGCATTTCCGCAGGCTGTGGCTGGGCATCACGGTCGGCCAGCTCGGTCAACAGATGACAGCTGTCGCAGTGGCCTACCAGGTGTGGGTCCTGACCAACTCGTCGTTCGCGGTCGGAATGGTCGGCGCCGCGGCTGTCGTCCCGCTGATCGTGTTCGGTCTGTACGGGGGCGCGTTGGTCGACGCGCTCGACCGGCGGATGGTTGCCATCCTCGCCTCGGTCGTGCTCTGGCTGCTCTCGGTGATTCTGGTCGCCCAGGCTGCGATCGGGCTCGACCAGGTCTGGCTGCTCTATGTCGTGGCCGGTGGGCAGTCCGCCTGCTTCGCGGTGAACAATCCCGCCCGGCAGGCGATCGTTCCCCGGCTGCTTCCGCCGCGGATGCTTCCGTCGGCCAACGCCTTGTCGACGCTGAGCTTCAACCTCGGCCTTTCCGTCGGACCGCTCGCGGGCGGTGCGCTCATTGCGGTTAGCGGTGGCTTCGTCCTGCCCTACGCGATCGACACCGTGACGTTCCTGGCGGCGCTCTACGCTCTCTGGCGGTTGCCGCCCATCCCGCCGCAGCGGGCGGTTCGCCGGGCGGGGCTGCAGTCCATGGTCGAGGGCTTCCGCTTCCTCCGGGAGCGCACGAACGTGTTGATGACGTTCCTCGTTGACCTCTGTGCCATGGTGGTCGCGCAACCGCGGGCCCTCTTTCCCGAGCCGGCCGACACGGTGTACGGGGGCGGCGCCCGCACGGTGGGCATCCTGCAGGCTGCGCCGGCCATCGGCGCCGTGGGCTGCGACCTCCAGCGGATGGCTGGGCAGGATTCGCCGGCAGGTATGGTGATCTTGATCTGCGTCGTCGCCTACGGCGCCAGTGTGGCCGCGTTCGGTCTGGCCGGCTCGCTCTGGCTGGGCGTGGTGTTCCTGGCGCACTCTGGAGCGTTCGACATGATCAGCGCGGCGTACCGTTCCACCATCCTGCAGGTGGCCGCTCCCGACGAGATGCGCGGACGGCTGCAGGGCGTGTTCGTGGTGGTGGTGGCCGGCGGCCCCAGACTCGGTGAGGCGGTCGCCGGGTCGGTTGGCTCGATCATCGGACCGACGCTCGCGGTGGTGACGGGCGGCTGCGCGTACATGGTGGCAATCGGCCTGCTGGCCACGCGGATCCGCGGCTTGCCCGCTATGACGCCAGCGCCCCCGGGTGAAGCCCCGTCAGGAGCTGGGCAGGCGGCGCAGGACCTCGTCGAGCTTGCCGTCGATGCCGTCGAGGCGGGTGTCGATGCCGTCGAGGCGGGTGTCGATGCCGTCGAGGCGGGTGTCGACGCCGTCGAACCTGGCGTCCATGCCCTCGAGGCGGGTGTCGACGCCGTCGAACCTGGCGTCCATACCCTCGAGTCTGGTGTCGATGGTCGTCAGCTGGTTGGCCTGGCGACGCTGCGTCGTCTCGATCCCCACGAGCATCTCGTAGATCGCCTGGACATCGTTGTCCAGCTGCCGCACCTTCCGCTCGAGGTTGGGAGTGGGAACCGACACCGTCGCCCTCCGTTCGACCAGCCGTGGCATTGCGCCGCGACTGGCACAGCCTACTGGCGCACGACGTTCCGCCGCAGTGCTCATCCACAGCTGCGACTGGTGATTACCGAGTGACAGTGATCCAGGTCGAGTGGGCGCGGCCGAGCTCGCGGCCGTCGGACCCGTACGCCGTCGTCGCCGTCCACGTCTTGCGTCCCTCGCCGCCCAGCAGGAGGCCCATCACGACGCACTCTTCGGCCGCCACCGGTAGCGCCACGACCTGGGCCGTCATCCGGCCGAGCACCATCGGCCTGCCCTCGATCTCGGCCGACCAGCCACCTGGGCAGTCCAGGGCGGCCCAGACGAACTCCGCGCGACCGGCCAGGACTTCGTCGACGGTCCACGTACAGGCCGTCCGTCCGTCCCCGAGCCGGCCGGGAAACAACCGCAGGCCGTCACCGGGAAGGCGAGCCGGCCCACAGACGAAGCACTCCGGGAACGGGTGTGTCCGGAGACCCGGGTAGGCCGCCATCGCGTTGCGCGCCTGCTCCGCGCCGACCGGGGCGACAGGGTCCACCGTCAGCGACGACCGGGCACCTTCCGCCACCGAGGTGTCGCCGTGGACGACGCGGACGCCGCCGTCGCCATCGGCGATCACCGCCAGCGGAGTGTCCAGGGGTGGCGGCATCCGCAGGGTCACCACGGCCGCAGACTCGCCGACCGATGCCCCGGCCCGCGCTGCGACGAGGCCGGCGACATAGCCACCGTTGCCCGAGTCCGCCGGACCGCGGTACCGCCGATGCACCGTCATCGTCACGGCACCGACGGTAGCCCGGGTACGGTCGTCCCGGCCACGGACGACGAGGAGGCTTCGATGTCGGTGCTCGCGGGCGCCCGGTTGGTGACCGCCGACGGCATCGTCGACGGCTGGCTCGAGGTCGACGGCCGCACGATCGCCGCGTTCGGCCCGGGTGAGCCACCCCGACCGGCCGACCGTGACCTGGGCGGGCAGTGGGTCGTACCGGGGTTCGTCGACATCCACGTCCACGGCGGCGCACGGGCCGCCTACATGTCCGGCGACCAGGACGAGGCTGTGGTCGTCGCCGATCTGCATCGACGGCACGGTACGACGACCACCGTCGCGAGCCTGGTGACCGGAGAAGCCTCCGCCCTGACCACGGCCATCGCGTCGCTGGTCGAACTTGTCGACGACGGCCTGCTCGCGGGGGTCCATCTGGAGGGCCCGTTCCTCGCCGCGGCCCGCTGCGGCGCGCACGACCCCTCCCTCCTGCGCGCACCCGAGCCCGCCCTGGTCGAGACGCTACTTGCGGCCGGCCGCGGGACGGTGCGCATGGTCACGCTGGCCCCGGAGCTACCCCAGGCTGTCGACGCGGTCCACCGGGTCGTCGGAGCCGGTGCCATCGCTGCGGTCGGGCACACGGACGCAACCTATGCCGAGACCAGGGCAGCGCTCGATGCGGGTGCCACCGTGGCGACACATCTGTTCAACGCCATGCGGCCGCTTCACCACCGCGAGCCCGGGCCTATACCGGCGTTGCTCGAGGACGGCGGGGTCATGGCTGAGCTGATCTGCGACGGCGTCCACGTGCACCCCGCTGTCGTCCGGACGGCCATCGCAGCCGCCGGTGCCGGCCGGATCGCCCTGGTCACCGACGCCATGGCCGCGACCGGAGCCGGCGACGGCGACTACCTCCTCGGCGGGATGGCAGTCCGGGTCGACGACGGAGTCGCCCGCCTCGTCGAGGGTGGTGCCATCGCCGGCAGCACGCTGACCATGGACCGGGCGTTCCGATTCGTGGTCGAAGCGGGGGTCGCCGTCGAAGATGCCGTCCTGATGGCATCGACGACGCCCGCCACCTTGCTCGGGCTGGCCGACCGGGTGGGGTCGATCGCGGTCGGGCTGGACGCCGATCTGGTCATACTGGACGGGAGTTTCGACCGCCAGGCCGTGATGGCCAGGGGTGGCTGGCTCTAGTCGCCGGCCCAGACGCGCAGGACGTGGGATGCGGCCTCCTCCGCTGTCCAGCCGTAGGTCTCGGCCTTGCGGCGCAGCCGTTTTCGAACCCGCCTGGGCAGTGTCACCGTCAGGTCCACGGTCTCGTCCGGCTTCTCCCTGTCCTTCTTCTTGGCCTTCTTGCCGCCCTTCGCGGCGACAGTGACGTCGACCGCGAGCGATGACAGGTGCGGTGCCGCCGGGTGGACGGCGCCGTCGTCGGCCCGGCGCAGGGCCGGCCGAGGCGTCGGGACGGTAGTCATCGTCGTCTGACCCCCATGGTGAGCGGTCCCTCCGACCTGGCCGCGGAGAGCAGCAGGGCGAGGTAGGACGAGAAGATCCGGGCAACCTCACGGGCGCCGGGTGACGGCCACGCCTGGACCGGCAGGCAGCTTCCCTGCGCAGCACCGATCGCCGAACGCTCGGGCAGAACCGGGTCGAGCACGAGGTCGCGGTATGCGGCGAGCAGCTCGTCCAGCCGGAACCGGTGCTCGGCGGAGCGTGTCCGGAACCGGTTGACCACGATGCCGGCCGGCCGCAGGCGCAGGTTGAAGCCGCGACGGACGACATCGACCGCGGCCAGGGCCTGCTGGGCACCGGTCAGCGCGAACATCGTCGGCTCGGTGACCACGAGCGCCAGGTCGCTTGCCGCCAGCGCGTTCTTGGACAGCTCGCCCAGGCTGGGCGGGCAGTCGACGACCACCAGGTCGACGCCGGCGAGGCCGATCATGGCCGAGCGCAGCCGGTGCTCGCCCGCTCTGCCGTCGGTCGGGTGGTTGCGATGCTCGAGCGCCGGTTCGCTCGCGACGACTGATACGGCCGGTCCCCACGCGGACTCGGCCAGGGCTTCGGCGACCACGCCGGCGCGGGCGTCGGCCAGCACGTCACTCGCCGTGAACCGCGCATCGTGCGGATCCAACGCTGTCGTGGCATTTCCCTGGGGATCGAGGTCGACGACCAACGTCCGCAGCCCGCGCACTGCTGCGGCACCCGTTAGCCCCAGGGCCACCGAGGTCTTGCCCACGCCGCCCTTGAGGGAGAGGACGCTGACGGTGAGCACAGTCGCAAAGTCTGCCACGCTGGTTCGTCGGGATAGGCTCTTGGTGCGATGCCGAGACGACGGGAGGCGCGCGGGTGAGCGACCTCATCGACACGACGCAGATGTACCTGAAGGTCATCTTCGAGTTGGAGGAGGAGGGCATCGTCCCCCTGCGCGCACGCATCGCGCAGCGGCTGCACCAGTCGGGTCCCACGGTGAGCCAGACCGTGGCGCGGATGGAACGTGACGGGCTGGTCCATGTCGATGCCGACCGCCACCTCGAGCTCTCCGAGAAGGGGCGGCTCCTCGCGATGCGCGTCATGCGTAAGCATCGGCTCGCAGAGCGTCTTCTTGTCGACGTGATCGGCCTGGACTGGGAATTGGTGCACAACGAGGCCTGCCGGTGGGAGCACGTTGTGTCCGAGGCCGTGGAGCGGCGGCTCGTGTCATTGCTGAAAGACCCGACGGAGGACCCGTACGGGAACCCTATTCCCGGGCTGGAAGAGGTCGGCATTCCCGCGCGGCCCGCGTCGAGGGCCGGCATCCGCCCGCTCGGACCGAAGACGGTCGGCAGGCAGGCCCGGCTGGTGGTCCGCCGGATCGGCGAGCCGCTGCAGACCGACGAGAAGCTCCTCGCCGAGCTCGACGACGCCGGCATCCGCCCAGGCGCCGCGGTGACGGTCAACGCTACCGACGCGGGGTACGCGATCGAGGGCGGACACAGCGTCCAACTGAGCGCCGAGGACGCTGTGCACATCTTCGTCAGCGGGTCGTGATGTCGCTTCCTGCGCAGGTCAGCGTCGCAGAGCTCGCCTCGGCGATCGCCGATGGCGCCTACGTTGTCGATGTCCGTGAACCGGACGAGTACGCCGCGGCGCACGTGCCGGGCGCCGTCCCGATGCCGATGGGCTCGGTGCCGCAGCGCTACGACGAGCTGCCCCGGGACCGGACCGTCTACCTGGTCTGTGCGGTGGGTGCACGAAGCATGCAGGTCGCGCGGTACCTCGACCAGATGGGGTTCGACGTACGCAACGTCGACGGCGGGACCGGCGACTGGATCGGCGCGGGCTATCCGGTGAAGACCGGCCCGGAAGCCGGGTGAGCTCAGACAGCCGCCGGGCATAGCCTGGCGGCATGGGAGCGGTCGACCGGGCCAAGCGGGGCCTGACCAGGATCGGTGGTGCCGCTGCACTCGTCGAGATCGGCAGGCAGCTGTGGCCGGCGGTGAAGCCGACCGTCGAGCGTGGCCGCGACAACGCCCTGGCCTGGCGCACGGCGCGTGCTCACGCACGACGGGTGCGTGACGGCAGCTACCTTGACGTGTTCGTCGACGGCGTCAAGCACTGGGTCGTCTGGTCCGGCGGTGACCCGGTGGCCGCATACCCGCCGGTCGACGGCGACCTCACCCATGCCGTGCGCATGGTCGACCTCGACCAGCGGCGCCGGCCCGGACGCTCCCACTCCGGCACCAGGTCGTCTGAGCGCAGGAGACTGCCCGGCGACCACTGGTGACCCGGCTACGGCTGCCGTTGCGGCCCCGAGTCAGTCGATCCGTCGCATCTGCCTGATCAACAGGGCGGGTGCGGCCGGCCGGCTGCGGGGCGGTGGGGCCTGGACGCCGACCACCTCGACCTCGTCGCCCTCGTGGGCCTCCAGGCCGTAGGGCCCCAGCAGCTCGAATCGTCCGGCCTCGGTCTGCAGGTCAAGGCCTCCGGCCTGCACGGCCATCACCAACCGGCCACGGCGCGTGACCGGGCTGAGCTGGTCGGTCGTGCCGTTCGGCTGCTGCTGGGGCGGCAGTTCGCGGGACGTGCTGATGAGCTGGTCCGCAGGCTGATCCACCATCGGTTCTCCCCCGTGGTCGGCGATGGTCGCCCTGCGATTATGCGGCGACGCGGCCCGCCGCGCAGCGGATCCGGAAATTTGGTCCGGTCACGGTGTGACCTCGTTGTGGACGAGGGTGCTGACCATCTCGCCGTCGTGGATGCGGCGGTCGCCTCGGCCGGCAGCGGCCCGATCGAGAGCACCGCGAGCTCCTGGACGCGCTTCTCGCTGGGGATCGGCACGGCATTCGTGCAGACGATCTCGGCGACATCGCCGATGATGGCCCTGATCGTCACCCGGTCGTCATCGAAGCGCTGCTTCGCGCCGGCAGCGACGGGGACGCTGAGGGAGCCGGCACCTGGGCCGCGTGGAGTGTCATCGCCAGGATGCGGCCGGGCGCCGGCAGTCACCATCAGGTCGGCGATCAGCCGCCCGCCGATCGAGATGCGTGGCGCATCCTTCTTGTCCGACCGCGCGTACGCGTTGTTGGCGTGACGTGTGGGTCCGGCCTCCCCGACTGGTGGCAACGAGGCGCTCGCGGCAGTTGGCTTGGAGCTGTACATCGAGGCAGTCGTTGGCGAAGCGTTGTCACGGGGACCGGGTGCAGCGGGACGCTGAGGTGTGCCCAGATCTCCTCGGCGAGTTCGGGATGGGCGCCACCGAAGAAGACCGCGATGTCCCGCACGGCTCCAAGATGTCAGGCTGCCGGTGCCGCGCCTTCGCAGCAGGGCAGAACGAAGTAGCAGCGCGGGCAGACCCACTTGGAGCCGTTACCGTGAGGGTGCAGATCGGCCTGCTGGCACTGCGGGCAGATCTCTCCCAGGGTTACGCACGCATCGGTCACGCTCACCTACGGTAACCAGGCGGCACGGACCATGGCCGTACCTGCAGCAGTGTCGGCGTGCCCAGGTCAGAACGGTGGTGGGTCGGGGTCGGTGGGTGGCGGCTGGGCCAGTAGCCCGACGATCTCGGGTTCCACGTCGTAGGTGTGTCCGGTCGCCGATGTCCAGATGAATCGGCCGGGTCGGGGTTGGGTCAGTTTCCAGAGGCGGCGGGTCTTGCCGTTGTGGTGGCCGCGGTGCAGTGGCCCGAGGTTGGCTGCGCTGGTCTGGCCACCTTCGTCGAACGGCGTGGTGTGGTCGAGGTCGCAGTCGCGGGCCGGCCAGGTGCAGGTCGGGAACCTGCAGGTGCGATCCCGGGCGATCACGTGCTCGGCCAGGTCCGGCGGCGGGGTGTACCGGGTGCGGCCAACGTCGAGGACCGCGCCGGTTGCGGGGTCGGTGAGCAGCCGGCGCCAGGTGCCGTGCGCGGCGATCCGCCGCGCGGTCTCGGCAGTGATCGGTCCGTAGCCGTCGAGGTGGGCGGGCGTCTCGTCAAGTCCGATGAGGGTGGTCAGCGCGACGGTGATGTTGACGGTCGCGGCTCGTCCGGGCCGGCCGGGCAGCCGCAGGCGCGGGTGGGCGCAGTGCGGGTTGCAGCAGCCGAGGGTGCCCGCCTCGAGTGCCGACCAGCCGAGGTCGGCGAGCACGTCGGCGCGGAGCTGGTCCAGTGTTCTCGCCTCCTCCGGGGTCTTGCGGGCGCGGGCGGCGGCATCGACGGCGGTCCAGAAGGCGGCGAGGTCTTCGGCTGGTAGCCGGATCAGCGCGCTCGCCATGCCGTCGGGTTCGGGGCAGGGCCGAGCCACGGCGCGGCCAAGGCGAGCTTGTTGATGGCGTTTCTGGGCGCCGGCCGGGTCAACGGCCAGCACGACCTTGCGCGCCGCGGCGCGTAGCCGTGTTGCGGTATGGCGGTGTGCCTTGGTCAGCAGCTTGGCTTCGGTGTCGCGGCGGGCAGCAGGTTCGAGCGGGCGGGTCTCCTCGGCGATCACCCGCGCCCGGTAGCCGTCGATCCGCCCGGCGCGAAGCTCGGCCAGGGTCGCGGCCATCTCGTCGACCAGCTCGCAGGCCAGCTCGACTCGGCTGCGGGCTTGTCCGGGCGAGATGTGCAGGGCGGGGGAGATCTCGCTGGCCGCCGCGCGGCGGGTCGCGGTGCCTGGGTCCTCGCCGCGTTCGCCGCAGCCGGCGAACACCGGCCGGTTGGTCAACGCTGCGATCGCCTCGAGCTGGCGGGCCTCGGCGTGCGCCTTCTGCCGCTCCCACCCGGCGATGACTTCGACCAGCTGGTAGTCGTCCACCGCGGCCAAGTCGGTGTCATCGAGCAGCGTCGCCAGCGCCGGACCCGTCGCCACCCCGGCCAGGCCGCCGCCTTCGCCGTCGTCGCGACGCGATGGCCGGCTCGCAGGTGCCGGCGGCGGCCCACCCGGGCTGAGGACCTCGGCCAGCGCGAAGACCCGCTCGGCCACCACCCGACCCTCCGGGCGCGCAACCAGCGCAGCGAACGGCGCCCGCACGACTGGCGGACCACCGGACTGACCACGATCTTCGAACATGCGTTCGAGCCTAGAGGACGCCTCCGACACTGCCGAGGGCGGCCCGGGCTGCGCCGTGGATACGAGGCAACGCCAGCCGAGCGGCCCGGTGGCGATGCCTCGCTCGGTACCGCGCGGACCGGCTGGGCGGACAATGGCACCGTGATCTCCGTCGAGTTGGCTCGCAGGCTGCGTGACGCAGGCGTGCGTTGGGAGCCGCACGCGGGCGACCGGTTCGTGATCCCGGATCGGGACATGGACGACCAGGTGTTCGTGTTGGCAGACATGACGGTCGACGTCCAAGTTCCCGAGCGGTCGGGTGATCGGCTTCAACGGCACGGTCGAGTGGGCCCTCGACAGCTGTCGAGATGCAGCGAAGATTGACCAACCTCCCGGGCGAACTCTGCACAGATCCACGGAATCGACCGGCGTGGTCAAGGTCGGCCCGCTGGGGAGGCCGGGCATGGGCGCAGTTCGCGGCGATGGTTGGGGCTTCGTGTCTCGACAGATCAGAAGAGGTGGCCACCGTCGGTGGCGTCGTACCGCCTCACCGCCGAGTGCTTGGGCTTCTTCATGCGCGGCGCCTTGGCCCGCCTTCGCCACTTCGTCAGAGCTTTGGCGTCTCGCCACACCTCGACGGAGTTGATCTGTTCGGGATCGACCGAGTCAGCCGTGATGGCGACGTGAATGCATCCATCGGACTCGCGGGCGCGCAAGACAAGGTCACTGAATGCGGCGACGTACCTGTCCCGATCGTCTGCGTCCACGAGTTCGTGGCCGGCAATGATGATCATGGTTGCACCTCTGGGTTGGCGGGGTTGAATGCTCGACGGCTATTCCGGAAGCGGGAGGACTTCGCCCGGCGTCTTGGTGTAACCGAGTTGCTCGATCACGCGACCGCCGCTGACCCGGGTCACGTTCACCCCGAGAACGGACTCAGCGTCGGTGGGCCCGAAGCGGTAGCGCCAGCGAACGGCAGCCCATTCGCCGTCGGAGAACACGTGGTTGACCTCGAACGTGGTCGATGCGTCGTCCATCAGCTCCGCCCAGAACGCCACGCATGCGTCCTTCCCCACATACGCCGTGCCGTCGGGCGCCGGCTGGGCCGACACCATCAGGCAGTCCTCATGGACGACGGTGGCCAAAGCGGCCTTGTCGCGGCGCTGGAAGGCGTCGTTGAACCGGGCAATGGTATCGGCGGTGTCCATGGTGATCTGCGCAGATGTGGTCATGTCGCACACTCCTCAAGGTAGAATGATTGGTCTACATCGCACGGTATAGAATGGTCGATCTACTGTCAAGCGCGGAGGTACAACGAGCAGATGACCACGACGCCCATCCCGGGACCTCGGGAACGACTTCTCGCGGCCGGCCAGGACCTCTTCTACTCACGCGGCGCCTCTGTCGGAGTCGACGCGCTGCTCAAAGAGGCGAATGTTGCCCGCAGGTCGCTCTACGAGCACTTTGGAGGCAAGGACGGACTGGTGGCGGCGGTTCTCCACCGCGCCTCCGAAGAGGATCTCGCGTGGTACGAGGCCGCGTTGGCGGGTGCCACGGAGCCCCGAGCGAGGCTTCTCGGTCTGTTCGATCGGCTCGACGAGCTCGTCTCGAATGCGGACTTCCGAGGCTGTCGGTACTTTGCGACAGACCTTGCGTTTGCGGATCCCCGCCATCCGGCCCATGCGGAGACCGAGGCCTTCCGGCGACGCCTCCGCGGACTCCTCGTACGGGAGCTGGAAGCGTTGGGCCATGCCAGCCCGGAGCACGGGGCCGAGCAGTTGCACCTGCTGATCGAGGGGACCTTGGTGATGGGCGCGACCCAGGGCGGTCAGCATCCAGCTCGCACCGCGCGCGACCTCGCCGCCGTCATCCTCGAGTGACTCGTCTGGGGATTTCGCGTTCAGGGCATCGGCCGCCGCCCGCCGACCGACGGCTTGACAGGAGTGCGCGCGGCATGGCCGGTCTCGGCCACTCCGCGGATCGAAGAGGTGGTCAATCGCTACTTCGACACGAGCAGCCAGTGGCTCACTCGGCAACGACTTCGAGCAATGTCTACCGACCAAGCGAAGCTAGATCTTGACATTGACAGCGAGTTGTCAATGTTCCCTGCATCTCGACAACAGCGTTGACCAGGATGTCGTTCTGTGGCTTTCCATCGAGAGCCAACTGCGCGAGCGGCTGGGTAGCACTTTCGTCAGCTTGGCGAGGGGCAAACGGCGGCCTCGAGGTCGTCGTCGACGTCGCCGGCCGGCGCACCAAGATCACCGAGCCCTCAGCGGACGAGGCGTACGGCCGCGCACTCCTGCTGCTTGCGACAGGGGAGTAATTCGCGCTTGCTACGCGTTTGTCCGGACAGGACCGAGGGAGTGCCTTCACATGCTGTTTGGACAAGAGCACGTACGCCGCTACCGCCAGACCGACGGCGAAGAGGGTTACAACTGGCGACGGGGCACAACGATCCTGATCCTGTCCACCACCGGGCGGGTCTCGGGCAAGAAGTACGACAAGCCGCTGATATTCCGCGAGCACAAGGGCCGCTACCTCGTCGTGGCCTCGAACGGCGGCGACCACGAGCACCCGGAATGGTTCAAGAACCTGCAGAAGAAGCCCGACGTCGACGTGCAGGTCAAGGGTGACCACTTTGCGGCCCGCGCACGGGCGGCAGCGCCCGTCGAGCGGGCAGAGCTCTGGCGGATGATGAACGAGGCCTGGCCGGACTACGACACGTATCAGAAGAAGACCGACCGCGAGATCCCGGTGGTGATCCTGGAGCGCGTGCCGGACGCCTAGGCATCTGACGCACCGGAGTCAGGAGGCGGGCCGCGATCGTGGCCGCCTCACGGAACCCGCCGGTGCCGCCGTTGTGCCAGGTGATGAGTCGCCCCTTGACGTCGAGCGTGAGTCAGCCGGCGCCGATACGCGCCCCCGGCCCAAGGGGGCGACGGGATCAAGGGCGGCTGCGGCCGGGGCGGAGCCGTCGAGCAGAGCGGCCGCAAGTCGAGCCATGCACTCGATCGATGTCCGGATCCCACCTGCTGGTCCGAGCGCCTCGCCGGTCCATGGCTGCATCGGTCGACCCGACCTGCTGCGGCCGGTGAGCGCGCCGGGCCGAAGCTGGTCCGCGGTCGCGGGCAGTAGAAGACATCCAGCCCGAGGGGCCACAGCGCGAGGGTGCGCCGCGACGGTGCCGCCGATCGTGGCAGCCTGGGGAGCCCAGACCGGTGGGTGCTGAGCGACGCCAGCGTCACGCCCGCGGCGGGGACGTCCCCGAGCTGCAGCAGGTCGCCGAGGGTCGTGTCGGCGCCGATCTCTCCGCGCTCGAGCGCATCGACGTAGAGCAGGCGGGTGATCCCCTTCGAGATCGAGCCGATCTCGAAGTCCGCGTCGAGGGAGGCGCCGACACCGGCCACCGTCACTCCTGCGGGCGAGAGCACGGCGGCCGCGGCCACCGGATGCCGAGAGCCCAGGAGCTCGTGAAGCCTGTTCGCGAGCTGGTCGTCGCCGTGCGTCGCCGTCACGGCTGGGAGCGAAGCAGGCCACGACCGCCGTACTTCTTGTGGACGGCCTGCTTCGAGATCCCCAGGATTGCTGCGATCTCCGCCCAGGTCGCACCGTCGTTGCGGGCGCGTCGGACGAGCACCGCTTCCGTCCGCTCCATCTCCCTACGGATCTGCGCCACCGCGTCCAGGCCGGTCAATGGCCGCTCACCCGCCGTCGCCCGGGCCAGATCTGTCAGCCGCTCGACGTCCATGACGTCAACCATAGTTGACCGACTCCTGAGGTCAACAACAGTTGACCCGCACGCACCGGAAGCTGCGTTGCTCATCAGGACGGATCAGTCGCCCGTGTCGCCCATCACTCGTGCCTAACGTGGCCGCCCGGGGGTCAGCAGCCCTCGTTCGAATGCCTCCGCCACCGCGGCCGCGCGGTCCTTGACTCCCAGCTTCGCGTAGATGTGCAGCAGGTGGGTCTTGACCGTCGCCTCACTGATGAAGAGGCGCGATGCGGCCTCGCGGTTCGTGGTGCCACGTGCCACGAGCTCCAGCACCTCGAGCTCACGCTGGCTCAGCGGCTCACGTGCAGGCGCGCGGACCTGACCCATCAGCCGGCTGGCGACCGACGGTGACAGGACGGCCTCGCCCCGCGCGGCAGCGAGGACGGCGCGGAACAGCTCGTCTCGCGGGGTGTCCTTGAGGAGGTAACCGGTGGCGCCGGCTTCGATCGCCGGCAGGACGTCGCTGTCGGTCTCGTACGTCGTCAGCACGAGCACGCGGGCGGGGACACCGCGGGCCGCGAGCCGGGTGATCGCGTTCACGCCGTCGACATCCGGCATGCGCAGGTCCATGAGGACGACGTCGGGGCGTAGTGCCTCGGCCCGCGTGACGGCCTCGTGGCCGTTGGACGCCTCGCCGACCACATCGAAGCGCGCGTCGCCGGCGAACATGCCCCGCAGCCCGTCGCGTACGACCGGGTGGTCGTCGACGATCAGCACCCGCACCGTCCCGCCGTCGCTCATCCTCCGGCCCCCGCAGGTATGGCGGGCACGCTGGCCGACACGGCGGTCCCTGCGCCGAGGTCGGACTCGATCTCCAGCGTCCCGGCGAGCCTGGTCACCCGCTGGCGCATGGCCGTGAGGCCGAACCCGCCGCCGTCGCCGTTCGCCGGCGTGGCCCCTGGAGCGAAGCCGGCGCCGTCGTCGCGGACGTCGAGCGTCACGACGTCTTCCATGTAGGACAGCGTCAGACCGACGCGCGACGCATCGGCATGCTTGGCGACGTTGGCCAGCGCCTCCTGCGCGGTCCGGAGCAGGGTCACCTCGATCTCCGGATGCAAGGGCCGAGCCGTGCCTGTCGTGACGACGTCAGCGCGCACGCCGGACAGGCTCGACCACTGGCCGACGACATCGGCGAGCGCTTCCGGAAGGTGCGCCGCCTCCAGAGCCTCCGGACGCATGGCACCGACCGACCGGCGGGCCTCGGTGAGGCTGTCCCGGGCGAGCTGCCCCGCGTTGTCCAGGTGCCGCCGCCACCGGTCCGGCCGGTCCGCGGCCTGTTCGGCCGCCTGGAGCTGGGTGATGATCCCGGTCAGGCCTTGGGCGAGGGTGTCGTGGATCTCGCGGGCCATTCGTTGGCGTTCGTCGTCGACCCCGGCCTCCCTCGCCTGGACGAGCAGCTGTGCCTGCAGACCGGCGTTCTCCTCCTGTGCGGCTTGGAGGTCGGTCAGCGCCTGCAGCCGCTGCTCGTTCTGTTCGGTCATCTTGACACCGACGACGGTTCCGCCGCCGATCGCGAGCGTCTGGATGACGATGATCGTGGCCCAGCTCGCGAACTCGCCGACCGTAGGGTCGTCGGCCAGCCCGAACGGGACGCTGTTGATCAGGACCGACGTGGCGAAGACACCGAGGATCGTGACGATCCAGGGGGACAGCAGGGCGGCATGGAAGAAGCCGGTGATGGTGAAGACGAAGAACAACGGCTCGCGCATCATGAGGACGGTGGCGACAAGCAGCATGCCGGCGAAGTAGAGGGCCGCGAGGACGGGCTGTTCGTGGTAGGCCTCGGCGCGCCGTGTGTACATCGCGAACACCCAGCCCGCAGCGACCCCCACGACGGTCAGCGTGCCGAGCCGGTGCGCCCAGCTCTGGTCGGGTTGGGCCAGCGCCAGGGTCGTACTGATGGCGAGCGTGGCATAGGGCACCCACCGGAGGGCTCGGTCGAACCACCGTTCCCAGTCTCGCTGCCCGTCCGCCGCCATCGTCACTCCCAGCGGAACAACCTCGCCGCGGCGAAGCCAGCCACCACGGCCCATGCCACCAGGATCGCAAGGTGCAGCGGCTGCGGCCAGTCGCCGGCCAGCGCGTCCTGGATGGCCTGCACTCCCGAACCGATCGGCGTCGCGTCGCTCACGGCGCGCAGCGGCTCGGACATGGCGTCGCGCAGGAACCAGACGCCGGAGAAGAACAGCATCGGGAAGTAGACGGCCATCCCGATGCCCGTCGCGGTGCTGGCCCGTGGCGCCACCGCCGCGATGACCAGGCCGACGGCGAACGTCGCCGTCGCTGTCAGAACGAACGCGACCAGGAACCCGAGCGCGTTGCCGGGGACGTCAATGTCGAAGAGCACGGCGGCGGCCACGAGCGTCACGATCACCGCCACCACGGCGACCGCGACGTTCACCAGCAGCTGGGCGCCCAGCAGCATCGAGGGCCGGACCGGCGTCGTGGCCATCCGGCGCAGGACGCCCTTCTCGCGGTGGGTGGCGATGTAGGTCGGCAGCGTGCTGATCGCCACCGTGACGATCGCCAGCCCGATCACGATCGGCAGGTAGAGGTCGACCAGCCGGGTGCCGTCGAGGTCCTCCTGCGGGTCCCGAAAGCCGGGCATGAACGCTCCGAGCGCGACGAACAGCAGGACCGGGAAGACCAGACCGAAGAACAGCGACGCGAAGTCGCGGCGGAACAGCTTCCACTCGACGCGGGTGAGCGTGGCGACGGCGGACATCAGCGATCCTCCATGTTGTCGTCGGCGTCCAGTGTGCGCCCGGTCAGGGCGACGAACGCGTCGTCCAGGCTGGCCTGTTCAACCCGCAGCTCCCTGGCGATTATCTGGTGGCGCGCGAGCAGCCCGACGACGGCGGCGAGCACGTTGCCGGTGCCGGTGACGACCAGCTGCGAGCCGGCCCGGCTCACGTCGCGGACCGCGGGAAGTGCCGCCAGCATGGCCTCGTCGACCGGTTCGGAAGGCCGGAACCGGATCCGCTGCTCGTCGTCGGTGCGCTCCACCAGGCCGGCGGGGGTGTCGATGGCCACGACCTTGCCGCCGTCGATCAGCGCGAGCCGGTCACACAGCCGCTCCGCCTCCTCCATGAAGTGCGTGACGAGCACGACGGTGACGCCGCGGTCGCGGATCCCTTCGATGAGCGCCCAGGTGTCACGACGGGCCTGCGGGTCGAGGCCGGTCGTGAGCTCGTCGAGGATGGCGATCTCCGGGTTGCCCACCAACGCCAGGGCGATGGACAGCCGCTGCTTCTGGCCACCGGAGAGCTTCGCGTACGGGGTGTCGCGCTTTCCCACCAGGCCGAGGTCGACGATCAGTTTCTCCCAGTCGGCGGGCTCGGGGTAGAAGGACGCGTAGAGGTCCAGCGCCTCCCAGACCTTCAGCTTGTCCGGCAGTGAGCTCTCCTGGAGCTGGACGCCGACGCGCTGGCGCAGCTGTACGCCGTCTCGGCGCGGATCCAGGCCCAGGACGGTGAGCTCGCCGCTGTCCGGGGTGCGCAGGCCGGAGATCGACTCGACCGTCGTGGTCTTCCCGGCGCCGTTGGGGCCGAGGATCCCGAAGATCTCGCCGCGCTCCACCGTGAACGACACGTCGGCCACGGCCACGGTGTCGCCGTAGCGCTTGTGTAGGTTCGTGACCTCGATGACTGGCATGCCCCGAGCCTGCCGCGTCCCCGGGCGGCGTGCATCGCCCAGCCGGCGATGATCTGCCGCGCCGCGGTGGATGCCACCGGTCCACCAATCGGTGGATTGAGCGCGTTCCTGTTGATCACGTACACCATGCTGACGGGTGCTTCACCAGGCACCGGAACCTGGTGAAGCACCCGTTCGCCTAGTGAAGTACGGCGTCGGCAGCGGGCTCAGGGTCGGCCGTCGGGGGCGCCGGCCTCAGCCGTCGGGGGCGCCGACCTCAGCCGTCGGGGGCGCCGACCTCAGCCGTCGGGGCGATGTTCTGGTTGAGGTGGAAGACGTTGTCGGGGTCGTAGCGCTGCTTGAGCGCCGCCAGCCGGGCGAGCTTCGTGGCGCCGTACGCCCGCCGCACCCCCTGCTCGCCCTCGTCGGACAGGACGTTGACGTACGCGCCGCTGGCGTACGGCTCCAGCGCCGTGGCAGACCGCCGGGCCGCGTCCATCCGAGCCCGATCCTCCGCCGGGTCGGCCCAGCGGACAGAGGCGACGAACTCGACCAGCGTGTCGCGCTGGTCGAAGGCGCTCGCGTCGTTGGGCACGTCGGCAATGGCCCCGCCGTAGCCCTGCAGCGACCCGTTGGGCAGAACGGCCGGGTCGGCGTCGCCGTTGCCGTCGCGGCCGAGGAAGGCGTCGATCGCGGCGTCGGAGAGCTCGCGGAGGTAGTGGCCCTTGAAGTACCGGCGCATCTGCCCGTAGCCCTGGACGTCGTCCTCCATCGTCTGCAGCGCGAGGTAGCTGAGCTCGCGGACCTGCTCGGCGACAGGGTTGCCGAGGTCGGCGACCAGGGGGAGCAGTTGCTGGCGGCCCTCGTCGGGGTCGCCCACCCAGACGTGGCCGAGGCTGGCCACTGGCCGGCCCCGCAGGTGTGGCTCGACCGCGGGCGTGTCGGCAGTGGTGCCGACCCAGGCGAACGGGACCGCCTGCGTCGGGACGCCGCCCAGCCGGTCGCGCCAGCGGCGCGTGGCCGACGGGGCGTCGGCCGGGTCGAAGGTGTAGTCGACCAGCAGGGCCCGGGTACCGACCGGGTGGAGGCGGAACTCGAACTCGGTGACGACACCGAAGTTGCCGCCGCCCCCGCGCAGACCCCAGTAGAGGTCGTCGTGCTCGGTCTCGCTGGCGCGGATCGTGGCGCCGTCGGCCGTGACGACCTGGTAGGACACGACGTTGTCGCAGGCCAGCCCGTACTGGCGGGCCAGCCAGCCCATGCCGCCGCCGAGGGTCAGCCCGCCGACGCCGGTGTGGGACACGTTGCCGGCGGTGGTAGCCAGGCCGAACTGCTGCGCCGCGCGGTCCAGGGCACCCAGCTCCGCGCCGCCCTGGACCCAGGCTCGGCGGGCCCGCGGGTCGACCCGGACCTCGGCGAGCCCGACCGACAGGTCGACCATCATCCCGCCCGCGGGCACGCAGCTGCCGAGGATGCTGTGGCCGCCGCATCGCACCCCGACCTCGAGGCCGTTCTCGCGGGCATATCCGATGGCCAGGGCGACGTCGGCGGTGCTGGCGCAGCGCACGACGACGGCGGGCCGCCGGTCGACCATCGCATTCCAGACGCTGCGGGCGGCGTCGTAGCCGTCGTCGCCGGGTAGCAGGACCTGGCCGTCCAGCCCGCTGCGCAGGCGGCTCACGTCGATCCGGCCGGTGCTCGTTGCGCTCGACACGGTTGCGCTCCTCTCGTCGGTTCGGATGTCCTACCAAGCCCTACCGACAGGGGGGTTGAGACAGGGTCACGGCGCGCCTGCATGACGCGCCGGCTTCGATGGGGCCATCAGGTCAGGCGGTAGCGCAGGAGCGTGACGTCCGCACCGACGACGCGGGCCTCGTCGAGTTGCAGCCTGGGCACGACGTACTTGGAGACATGGTTGAGGTAGTCGGTGACGCCGGTTGTGTCGTCCGTGACATTGTTCTCCGTCACTATCAGCTCGCGCATGATGGCATCGATCCTCGCGCAGGTCGCCGCCGGGCGTCACACCCCTGGCATCGGGAGACCTCGCTCTGGTCAATCGCTGCGGTCGACGTCCCGCTGCCCGAGAGCGTAGCGAGTGCCCTGGTTGTCTTTGAACATGGACCGTCGCACCGTGCGGCTGCTGCACGGACATGGATCGCGGTCCTGCGGCCGCAACGGAACCACGTCTCGTGCCGCTTGTCGCCCACGGATCTGCGCCTGATCCGGCGCGTGATCGACCACCCGGTGTGGGGTGCCCCAGACCGTTGATGGCGACGAGTTCGTCCGACGGACAGTGCGTGGAAACCCCGCGGGCCGGAGGGCCAGGACGCTTGCCCTGCGCCCGGTCCGAGGACATGACGTCTCCGTCTCCGACGGGGAAGGAGGCACCACCCACCTCTTCCCGCCGGCCGAGGCGTTGGTGGCCCTTGATCCGGCGGCTCACCGACTTCCGGCCTCAACGCCGGGGGCGTCGAGGTGGGCCGCCACGCGGGCGGCGTCCGCGGCGAAGTGCAGCCCGCCGGCCCGGAAGGGTGCTATCCGGGGCTGGGACCGGGCTGGCAGTGCGGGCACCAGTCGCTGACCCTGTCCTGGGGTTGGTCGCCCTGCCGGCCGCGCCGGATCGGGCCGCCGCAGCGCAGGCAGGTCCGGCGCCCGTAGACCCAGTTCTTGCGCGAGGGGTTCGTCTCTCCCGTCGTCGACTGGGCATGGCCGGTCTTGTTGGCGTCGAGCAGGCGGTGGGCGAGATCGGTCCACGGTCGCAGGTCGCCGACGTCGCGTACGGGCGTCCAGGGCGAGGCGCCGCGCAGGAAGCAGATCTCGGTCTTGTACAGGTTGCCGATCCCGGCGAGGTTGCGCTGATCGAGCAGGGCAACCCCGATCTCGCGGTGGGGTTGGGCGGCAATCCGCCTGGCGGCCTCGTCTGGATCCCAGTCGGGCCCCAGCAGGTCGGGCCCGAGGTGTCCGACCAACTCGTCCTCGACCGACCGCGGGACGACGTCGACGACCGGCAGCCGGTAGCCGACGGCGTCGTACACAGCGTTGCCGAGCACGATCCGGACCTGCCAGTCCGGGCCGCCGCGCCAGCGCACGCCGGTGTGAAACGTCCGCCAGGTCCCGTCCATGCGCAGGTGGGTGTGCACGGTGACGTCGGGCGAGACCCGGATGAGCAGGTGCTTTCCACGCGAGACGACATCGTCGACGACGCGCCCGGTCAGATCCGTGGTCGCATGGCGCGGCACCCGGACGTCGGTGTGGGTGAGCACCCGACCGGCGAGCGCCTCCCGCAGCCGGCCCGCCGCCAGGAACACTGTGTCGCCCTCCGGCACACGCCGATGCTGTCACGATCGCTCGGCGCACGTCCGCCGTGATTCCGACTGGATGGTGCCTGAGCCGGATTCGAGCGCGACGAGTGTCGCCTCGACGTGAGCGGATGCCAGCAGATCCGGCCGGGCGGCCGCTGCCGCGAGGATGCTGTGGCGCGTCTGCGTCGTTCCTCGTTTGCGTAGGCCCTGCCCGGATCCGTGACCTGGATCGGGCGGACGAAGGCGTCCGCGCTGACCAGGAGCATCTGTTCGCCGAGGTCGACTGCGACGCTCTGGCGTCCTGGCGTCCTGCCGGGCGTCGCCACGAGGTCCCAGGACGGCAGCAACCGGCTGGGTCCGTCCCCCGGGTCGAGCAGGCCGGCGTCGGACAGTGGCCGGACCTGTGCTCAACGCGGTGGCGGCAGGCCGGCGTTCGTCGCCGCGTTGCGGACCGCCGAGGTGAAGATGGCATCGCGCACGGCGGGGGGCAGGAAGTCGAGGTGCCCGTACGCCTCGAGGCAGGTGAACCCGTGCATGGAGGCCCAGCAGTGCAACAGGGCCTGGAACGTCTCGGCCGGCAACGGCGGCTCATCGTCCTGGTCAGCCTTGTGTGAGAGGAAGGCGTGTACGGAGTCGTCGACGTCGCGGAGCAGCGGCTTGCGGAGCACCTTCTGCTCGGCGGCGTCGAAGAACAGCGACTTGAGCTGGACCATGGCCCTGCGTGCGGCCTCGGTGGTCGGGCCCTCCGGCGGCGCCGCGTAGCCCGGGACCGGCATGCCGAGGATCAACGCGAATCGTTGTGGCTCCCGGCGAGCCCACGTGCGGTAGGCCTTGGCCACGGCATACAGCCGACCGCCCGGATCGTCGACGGCGACGCGGTCCCGAGCCGTTGCGACGGCGTCGGCGAGATCGTCGTACGCGTCGACGATCAAAGCCGTCAGCAGTTCGTCGCGGTCGGCGAAGTACCGGTAGAGGGCCGGAGCCGTCATGCCCATCTCGCGGGCGATGTCGGAGAAGCGCACGTCCGTCGTGCCCTGCTCGTGCATCAGCCGCTGGGCGGTGTCCTTGATCTCGCCGATCGTGGCGGCTCGAGCCCGCTCGCGCCGGGACACAACGTGCTGGAAGAGGGCCTTGGGCACTCGGGTTCCGTCCCTCTCGCTCAGGTGAACTCTTGGTAAAGCATCGTCACAGACGTGAAGGGGCTTGACAAGTTCAGGCTCCTAGTGTTCGTTACGAAGCATAACTCAGTTGAACTGCCGTCACAACTGTCACGATCCGTTCCGTTTCAAGGGGATTCTCGATGACCGACACGACGCCGTCCGAGACGAGCAGCCACCCGCCGTCAACCGCCCGCCTGCCGGGCCGCTCGGACGCCTCGCCGAGGTCTCCTTCCGCCGACGCGGCCGCGTCGTCATCGCCTGGGTGGCCGTCCTGGCCGTCGCGATCGGGCTGTCCGCAGCCTTTGCCGGCGACTTCGCGGCCGACTACTCCGCGCCGGACTCGGATTCCCAACGGGCGCAGGACCTGCTCGCACAGCGGTTCCCGAGCCAGTCCGGCGACGCGATCGACGTCGTCGTGCGTGCCGACGAGGGGGTATCGGATCCGGCGGTGCGCGCCGAGGTCGGCGAGTTGCTCGGCGAGCTCGCCGCCCTTCCGCACGTCGCCACGGTCGACGACCCGTACGCCGACTCAGCGGGTGTCTCGCCCGACGGCGGGACGTTGCTCGCACATATTCGGCTCGACGTCGTGAATCCGGTGGACATGCCGATCGAGGACACCGAACGGCTACTGGCAGCAGCCGAGGCGGCTGAACGGTCTGGGCTGGAGGTGGCCTTGGGTGGCCAGGCCGTGCAGTTCGCCGAACAGGGCGAGATCGGATCTGAAGGCATCGGCATCGCCGCCGCAGCGCTGATCCTGCTGCTGACGTTCGGCTCCGTCGTGGCCGCAGGCCTGCCGTTGTTGGTGGCCGTCGCCGGTCTCGCGGTCAGTAGCACGCTCATCGGCGTGGTCGCGGCCGTGACCGACGTGCCGGACTGGTCGACGTCGCTCGCGGCGATGATGGGAATCGGGATCGGCATCGACTACGTACTGCTGATGGTCACCCGGTTCCGGGAGTGGCGGGCGGCCGGCCTGGACCCCCAGACAGCGACGGTCGCGACGCTGGACACCGCCGGACGGTCGGTGCTCGTCGCCGGCGGGACGGTCGTGGTGAGCATGCTGGGCCTGTTCGCGATGGGTCTGTCGTTCATGCGCGGCGCGGCCGTGGTCACGATCCTGGCCGTGCTGGTCGTGATGGCGGCGGCGATCACGCTGTTCCCGGCTCTGCTGGGCTACTTCGGACGCCGGATCGACCGGCTGCGCCTGCCGCTGGGCCGGCGCCGTCCGGTACACGTCGCCGCCGGGGGCCACGTCGAACCGGCAGACGGGTGGCTGCGGTGGAGCCGACTCGTCGACCGGCACAGCGTCATCGCCTCCATCGCCGGCGTGGGGCTGCTGCTGGCGCTCGCCGCGCCGTTCCTGGGCGTCCGTTACGGCTTCCCCGACGCAGGCAACGACGCCGAGGGGCGGTCGGCACGGCAGGCGTACGACCTGGTCGCCGACGGATTCGGGCCAGGCGCGAACGGGCCGCTGGTGCTGGTCGCCGACCTGTCCGACGGGGGAGAGGCCGCGTCGCTCCAGACCCTGGCGGACGACCTCGATGCGACGTCCGGTGTCGCCGCCGTCACGCCACCGGTGCTCAACGAGGCGGCCGACACCGCGATGCTCACCGTCGTTCCGGTGACCGGGCCGCAGGAGGCGGCAACCGAGGACCTGGTGCGGACGCTGCGCGACGAGGTCGTCCCGGCGGCCGTCGCCGGCACCGGCGCGCAGGTCCACGTCGGCGGCGTCACCGCGACCGCCATCGACACCACGTCGAACATCGCCGACCGGCTCCCGCTTCTCATCGGCGGCGTGGTCGCACTGTCGATGCTGCTGCTCCTGGTGTCGTTCCGCAGCATCGCCATCCCCCTGACGGCCGCGGCGATGAACCTGCTCTCGGTGGCCGCGGCCTACGGCGTGGTGGCGCTCGTGCTCGAGGGCGGATGGGCCGGGCAGCTGATCGGCATCGACACCGAGACTCCGATGCCGGCGTTCATCCCGGTGCTGATGTTCGCCGTGCTGTTCGGCCTGTCGATGGACTACGAGGTGTTCCTCGTCAGCCGGATGCGCGAATCCTGGCTACGCACCCGCGACAACAGCCGCGCGATCGTCGAGGGCCTGTCCGGGACCGGGCGGGTGATCACTGCAGCGGCCGCGATCATGGTCGCGGTGTTCGCAGCCTTCATCCCCAGCCCGGAGGTCTTCCTGAAGGTCATCGGCGTCGGCATGGCGGCCGCCATTTTCGTCGACGCCACCGTCGTACGGATGCTGCTCGTGCCCGCCGTCATGCACCTGCTCGGCCGGGCGAACTGGTGGCTTCCGGCCTGGCTGGACCGGCGGCTGCCGCAGCTGCACGTGGAAGGCCAACCGGAGGTGTTCCTGCCGCGGCCGCAGCTGCGAGAGAGTGTCAGGACGCCGTGACGCCCTGCGCGCGCAAGCCGGCCAGGACGATGCTCGCGAGACGGCGCCAGTCGCCGCCTCCGGCGATCGCCGCGGACAGGCCGCGCATGAGGGCCTGGATGTCCTGCACGCCGACGTCGGCGCGCACCGCGCCGTCGGCCCGGGCACGGTCGAGGAGCACCGACATGCGCTCCTCCAGGCGACCGCGTTCGAAACGGCACAGGGTGTCGTCCTTGCCGGTCGCGACGAGGGTGTCGCGCAAGCCGGCGTCGGTCGCCATCTGCTCGGCGTTGGCGAAGATGAAGCACTCGATCGCGGACCAGGCGTCGCTCCGCCCGAGCGCGGTGTCCGCGGCGGCGATACAGCCGCCGAACCGACGGTTCGCCAGTTCGGTGACCAGCGCTTCTTTGGTGGGGAAGTGGCGGTAGAGCGTGCCGACGCCGACCGCAGCCCGGCGAGCGATGTCTTCCATCTGCACGGCGGTGCCCTGCTGACGGAAGGCTTCGATGGCTATCTCGACGATCTTGGCGCGGTTGCGCCGAGCGTCGGCACGCAGGTGTCGCTCGCTCGGCGGAGCCGTCGGTGCCGTCGTGGTGGCCATGTCGCAAGAAAGCTTACGTCAAATCCCTTGACAAACGGAAGCCCCCTTCCGGTAGCGTGGGCGGATAACCGGAAACGGAAGTCCAATTCCACTTTAGGAGATAACGCATGACCGCCACCGCGACGGCGCCACCGGCGCCGAGGTCGCAGACGGCGGACCGCGCCCGCTGGTTCGCGCTCGCCCTGCTCGCCACCACCCAGTTCGTCCTCATTCTCGACGCCGCCATCGTGGGCGTCGCCCTGCCGTCGATCGCTGCCGACCTCGCCTTGACGCAGTCGGACCTGACCTGGATCGGCAACGCGTACACACTGCTGTTCGGCGGCTTCCTGCTGCTTGGGGGCAGGCTCGCCGATTTGCTGGGCCGACGGCGCATGTTCGTCGGCGGCCTGGTTCTCTTCACCGCCGCGTCGCTGGTCGCTGGGGTCGCCGGGTCCGGCGTCGTGCTCGTCGGCGCGCGCGCGCTGCAGGGCTTCGCCGCGGCGCTCGTCTCACCGGCAGCTCTCTCGCTGGTCATGATCCTGTTCAAGGACGGCGCGGAACGGAACCGGGCGCTCGGCATCTGGGGTGCCGTCGCCGGATCCGGTGCCGCCGCCGGCCTCGTCCTCGGTGGCTTCCTCACCGACTGGTTCGGGTGGGCGTCGGTCTTCTACGTCAACGTGCCGATCGGCGTCGCCGCGGTCTTGCTGGCGTTCCGCCTGCTGCCACGCTCCGGCGCCGTCGAACGCACCCGCGGCTTCGACCTGGCCGGCGCGACGACGGTGACCGGCGGGCTCGCCCTGCTGGTGTTCGTGCTCGTCAACGCCAACGAGGCCGGCTGGCTGTCGGCCCAGACGTTCGGCCTCGGCGCGCTCGCGCTGGCGCTACTCGCTGCGTTCGTCGTGATCGAGATGCGGGTGGAACACCCCCTGGTGCCATTGCGGATCTTCGGCTCGCCGATGCTGCGTGGGGCCAACGCCGTGGCGGTGCTGACGACGATGGCCATGTTCCCGATGTTCTTCTTCGTCACGCTCTACACCCAGCAGGTGCTCGGCTACTCGCCGATCGAGTCGGGATTGGCGCAGCTTCCGTTCGCGCTGACGATCATCCTGGTCGCAAGCTCGATCGGCCCGGTGATCGCGCGCCTCGGGCTGCGGACGACGGCGATCACGGGTCTCGTGCTCATGGCCGCCGGCCTCGGCTGGATCTCCCGGCTCTCGGTGGACGGCACCTTTCTCGGCGACCTGTTCGGGCCGATGCTCGTCACCGCAGCCGGGGCCGCGTTCGCGTTCATCTCGATGACGATCGCAGCGACGAACGGCGCGGCCGAGCACGAAGCCGGCCTCGCGTCGGGACTGATCAACACAGCTCAGCAGGTGGGTGGCGCGCTCGGTCTCGGGGTCCTGGTGGCCGTCGCGACGGCACGTACCGACGGTGTCGTCGCGGCCGGCGAGCCGGTCGTGTCGGTGGCCGTGACCGAGGGTTACCAGAGCGGGCTGGTGGTCGGTGCAGCGCTGGCGCTCACCGCTGCTGTTGTCGCTGCGGTGATGCTGCCGCGGCAGGGAGGCGTGGTCGAGCCGGTAGCGGCGCTCGCCGACGAGCGGGAGCCCGTGACCAGCTACGAGTGACCCATCGCGACCGGCGGCGGCTCCGGCCCTGGTGTGGGTCGGAGCCGCCGCTCGAGGATTTCGGCAGGGCGACATCGTTGGTCGTAACGGCGGTCTCTCGCGACGCTCTAAGTCCATATCCGGCGGGTTTGCGCTCAGGGCGGGACAGAGGAGCCGGAGAGTGAAGCGACGAGGCATTGCGGTTCTTGCGTCGGTGGCCTGCGGGTCGCTGGTCGTGAGCGGCTGTGGCGGTGGCGGGGACGACGACAGGTCGAGCACCGGGGACGCGCCGGCCGAGCCGGCCGACGTTCAGATCGTCTACGCCCCGGAGCAGGAGTTCTCCTCCTACAACAACACCACCACCGCGGAGAACTCGGTGTGTACCACTACGCCGACGATGCGGTCTGGTCGGACGGAAACGCGCTCGACTGCGGCGACGCCCTGCTCACCTGGGCGGCGTTCAACGGCCTTTACGGTCTCTCGACCGCTGGAACGACCGGATGGAACCTCACCGGGAAGCCCGACTGCGCCGACGGTGACAAGAACTTCACGCTGGTCTACGACTCGCCGTTCGGCGACTGGGCCGCCATCGGCGGCGGCAACACCGCGATCATGCCGGCGGACGTCGTCGCCGACCAGGCCGGCATGACCGAGGCCGAGCTGATCGACGCGATCGCGGCCGACGACGAGGCCGCGCTGGCCGGTGCGGTCGACTTCCACAACAACGGCTGGGTGATGAACCCGGGCGAGCTGCTCGACCCGGCGCTGATCCCGTCCTCGGGTCCGTACCAGCTGAACTCGTGGGAGGCCGGCCAGCAGGTGGCGCTGGTGCCGAACGAGAACTGGTGGGGCACCCCGCCGGTCTCGGCGACGATCGTGGTCCGCTTCATCACCCAGGACCAGCAGGCCCAGGCGCTGCAGAACGGTGAGGTCGAGATCATCGAACCGCAGCCGAACCCGGACATCCTCAACCAGCTCGAAGGGATGGAGGATGTCGAGGTGTTCACGGGTGACGACCTGACCTACGAGCACGTCGACTTCAACTTCGACTCCAGCCCGTTCTCCGACCGCGACCTGCGCAGGCGTTCGCCACGTGTGTGCCGCGGCAGCTGATCGTCGACAACCTCATCAAGCCGCTGAACCCCGAGGCGGTCGTCATGGACATCCGCAACACGATGCCGTTCATGCCCGACTACGAGGTCCAGCTCGACGGCGTGGGCGCGGAGCCGTACCAGGACGTCGACATCGAGGGCGCCCGGGCAATCCTGGAGGAGACCGGCAACATCGACCTGCAGGTGCGGATCGGCTACCAGGCGCCGAACCCGCGGCGCACCCAGACGGTGGAGTTGATCCGGGACTCGTGCGGCCAGGCTGGCTTCGAGATCGTCGATGCCGGGTCGGAGACGTTCTTCGGCACCGAGCTGCCGCAGAACCAGTACGACGTGTCGTTGTTCGGCTGGGCCGGCTCCGCGCTGGTCAGCGGCTGGGGTGCCAACTACACGACGGTGTGGGCGTGCGACGCCGAGGCCAAGGGCAACAACTACGGTTGCTACTCCAACCCGCAGGTCGACGAGCTGGTCGCCGAGGTCACGCCGAGACCGACACGGATGCCCAGACCCCCATCAAGGCCGAGATCGAGCGGATCCTCTGGGATGACCTGGCCACCATCCCGCTGTTCGCCTTCCCGTTGGTGGCGGCCTGGAATGACCAGCTCCTCGGGGTCGTGCCCAACGGCTCGCAGTCCCAGATTTCGTGGAACATGCACGAGTGGGCCCGCGTGTAGGACGCCGAAGCGCCCGGTGGGACCTCCATCGCCGGGCGCGTTGGTGACAGGGGCGGGGCCGGTCAGCTTCCCGGCCCCCGGCTTTGCCCTTGTGCTCGTCAGGGCTCAGGCTCAGCAGGGCGTTGAGACAGTGGCTTCTCACGGCATGACCAGTCCGCGCATTGTCCGGGTCAGCTCGCGGAAGCCTGCCCGGTTCAGGAACGTGATGCATTCGTCCTGGTCGGCGTCGGCGTAGTCGAGAAGGCATTCGACGCCGCCGAGGCGCAACCAGTTGGCGGCCTGGCCGACCAGCCAGCTGCCGATGCCCCGGCCGCGATGCGGTTCCCGGACGTGCAGGTTCCCGACATCGGCCCAGGCCGCGGCGCCCGAGGCCCGGCTGCCCTCGCCGAGGTTGGTGTCCAGTTCGATGTAGCCCAGCGTCTGGTCGCCGACGACGGCCCAGATCCGGGTGCCGTTCACGCCCAACGTGCGGCGAGTGAACAGCTCGGCGAGGGGCGGCGGACGGCGCGGCAGGTCGTCGACCCGCGCGGCGAACACGATCTCCGTCCGTCCGTCGTGACGGAAGCCGGCCGCCTGATAGATGTCGCGGATATGCGGCCACTGCTCCGGCACGCCGTACACGGCAGGTGCTGGCAGCGTGCCGTCGGCGTACCGGCGCGTGACTCCCCAGCGATCCAGCTGGGTCAGGCAGGACGCGGCGAGTGCGGCGCCGGCCTCCGGGGCGTCCGGCCAGTGCGGCACCGCGGGCCAGCACAGCAGCCAGCGAATCTCGCCGGCGTTGCGGTACGACTCGCCGACGACTTCGTCGGTGCCGTAGCGCAGCAGGTGTGCCGCCGCGACGACGCGCTGGCGCTGCTCGGCGACGAGCGTCACCCGTTCCTGCACCCAGGGGTCGACGACGACCTCGCCCGGATCGCGCTCCAGATGGCCCACGACCGTCGTCACCGACAGGGAGACGCCGGGCACCACGGCCGCCACGTGCGCGTTGACCAGCGCCGTGAGCTGTTGGCGATCGCTTCGGCGGAACGGGCGTACCTCGACCGGTGGCATAGACGGATCTCCCGGGCGTCTAGCGCGCCGGGCCGAGAGTCCGCAGCCGGGATGGCACGGGCGCACCGTAGCAAGAAGCTGCTGCTCAGGAGCCGATCTCGCCTCACATCATGAGCGCGCCGACGCAGCACGTTGGTATCGGTCGGCCAGTTTGCGCAGGTGATCGGCCAGTTCGGGCGGGTCGATGACGTCGAAGTCGACGTCGAGCATGCCGAGGTAGACGGCGACGAGGTCGAGCGTGTCGGACCCGGCGAGCATGATGCAGGTCTCGTCGTCCACCGGCTCGACCGTCACCGGTGGTGGTAGGCGGCCAGCCACCGTCACGGCAGCCGCGTGGAGCCTGACCCGGACGTGATACCTCCACATCGCGGAACCGGTGCCCTTGGCGACGAAAGTGGGGATGTCGTCGTCGGGCGGCTCGCGGGGGGTGAAGCGCGGACCGGTGGGTGTCCGTAGCGTCACGCGGTCGACGCGGAAGAGGCGCCAGTCGTCGCGGTCTACGTCCCACGCGACCAGGTACCAGCGGCGGCCGGTGTGAGCGAGCCGGTACGGCTCGACGGTGCGCATGCTCTCTGCGCCGTCGTGGCTGCGGTAGTCGAACCGCAGCCGCTCGTGATCCCGGCAGGTGGCGGCGATCGCGGTCAGCACGGCCGGGTCGACGGTGGGACCGCCGCCGCGGATCGGGACGGTGGCGGTCTGCAGGGCGTTGACCCGGTGACGAAGCCGCGACGGCAGCACCTGTTCGAGCTTGGCGAGCGCGCTCACCGACGTCTCCTCGATGCCGGCGACGAAGCCTCCCGCGGCCGTCCGCAGGCCGACGGCGACGGCCACCGCTTCGTCGTCGTCGAGCAGGAGCGGCGGGAGCTTGGCCCCCGCTCCCAGCCGGTAACCGCCTGCTGCTCCGGGCGTGGCTGCGACCGGATAGCCGAGGTGGCGCAACCGAGCGACGTCGTTGCGAATCGTGCGAGTCGTGACGCCGAGCCGTTCGGCGAGCTCGGGCCCGCCCCAGTCGCGCCGCGTCTGGAGCAACGACAGCATCCGGAGGAGCCATGCAGAGGTTTCCAACATCTCTCGAGCATCGTAGACAACGCGGAACGAAACCTTCCGCATTGATCTCTAGGGTGAGGGCATGACGAACACAGAGCTGATCCGGCCGTTCCGGATCGACATCCCGCAGTCCGACATCGACGACCTGCACGACCGGCTGGCCAGAACACGCTGGACCGACGACCTGCCCGGCGTCGGCTGGAGCCGCGGCGTGCCCACCGGCTATCTCAGAGGGCTGGCCGACTACTGGCGCACCGGATTCGACTGGCGCGCACAGGAGGCGAAGCTCAACGAGTTCCCGCAGTTCGTCACCGAGATCGACGGACAGGACGTCCACTTCATCCACGTGCGGTCGCCCGAGGACGATGCGCTGCCGCTGATCCTCACCCACGGCTGGCCCGGCTCCGTCGCGGAGTTCGTCGAGGTTATCGGCCCGCTCACCGATCCCCGCTCTCACGGCGGCGACCCCGCCGACGCCTTTCACGTCGTCGCGCCCTCCCTGCCCGGATTCGGCTTCTCCACGCCGGTGTGCGAAGCGGGATGGGGAAACCTGTTCAGGGTCGCCGCCGCCTGGGCCGAGTTGATGAGCCGGTTGGGCTACGAGCGATTCGCGGCGCAGGGCGGCGACGTCGGAGCCGGCGTGACGGGGATGCTCGCGATGCTCGCTCCGCATCGGGTGGTGGGTGCCCACACGAACGGTCCGGGGCCGTACCCGTTCGGCCCGCCACTCGAGGTCGACGATCTGTCCGACGCCGACACGCTGCGCGCCGAGCGGTTCAACGAGTTCCAGCGCGACGGGATGGGATATCTGCAGCTCCAGTCCACCCGGCCGCAGACGCTGGCCCACTCGCTCACCGACTCGCCGGTCGGCCAGCTGGCGTGGATCGTGGAGAAGTTCAAGGAGTGGACCGACCCGGCCGCCGAGCTCCCGGACGACGCCGTCGACCGCGACCAGTTGCTGACGAACGTCAGCATCTACTGGTTCACCGCCACCGGCGGGTCGTCGGCCCACATCACCTACGAGGGCATGCAGGCCTTCCGTGCGTTCGTCGAGCAGAACAGCGGAGACGGAACCTCCGAGCCCGACGATGGTGCCGGCGCGGACCCGACGGCGCATCTCGGCGTACCGACCGGGGTTGCCGTCTTCGCCGCGGACAACAGCATCCGCAGCGTGATCGACCCAGCCGAGAGCATGGCCCACTGGTCGGAGTTCGACCGCGGTGGCCACTTCGCCGCGATGGAGGCGCCCGATCTTCTCGTCGACGACGTCCGGACGTTCTTCGCAGGGCTCAGAGCCTGAGCCCGACGAGGCGGGGACCCCGGTCGGCCTGTCGGAGCCGTTCCGTAGGGTTCTTCAGGTGACTAGAACTCCAGCGGTAGAAGCCATCGACCTGGTGAAGCACTTCGGCGAGACGGTGGCGGTCGACGGCGTGAGTTTCTCGATTCCCGAAGGATCGGTGCTGGGCCTGCTGGGTCCCAACGGTGCCGGCAAGACGACGATCGTCCGCATGCTCACCACGCTGAGCCATCCGACCAGCGGCACCGGCCGGGTCAGCGGGCACGACGTGATCAAGGAGCCCGAGGCGGTGCGCCGGAGCATGGGGCTCACCGGTCAGGTGGCGACCGTCGACGAGCTGCTGACCGGCCGCGAGAACATCCGGCTGATCGGGCGGCTGTACGGGCTGCCGTTGGAGTACCTGCGCGAGCAGACCGAGGTGTTGCTCGACCGGTTCTCGCTGACCGATGCCGGCGACCGGATGGCCAAGACCTACTCCGGCGGAATGCGTCGCCGGCTCGATCTTGCGGTGAGCCTGGTGGCGGCGCCGCCGGTGCTGTTCCTGGACGAGCCGACCACCGGGCTCGACCCGCGCAGCCGCGCCGACCTGTGGGAGGTGCTGAGGGGTCTCGTCCGCGACGGCACCACGCTGTTACTGACGACGCAGTACCTCGAGGAGGCCGATCAGCTGGCCGACCAGATCGTGGTGATCGACAAGGGCAAGGTCATCGCGTCGGGCACGCCGATGCAGCTCAAGGACGAGGCGGGCCGGGCGAGCGTCGTCCTCACGGTGCAGTTCGCTCGTGACCTGCCGCGGGCCGAGCAACTGTTGCGCAGGTGCTCGTCGGAGGTGCACGTCGAAGAGGCGAGCCGCCGGCTCACTGCCCCGGCCGACGGTCTCGGCGACATGACCCGGATCGCCGACGTTTTCCGCGAGAGCGGGATACCGGTCGACGACCTCGGCCTGAAACGCCCCAGTCTCGATGACGTCTTCCTGCACCTGACAGGGCACCGCGCGGAGCCTTCCGACGAGTCCGATGCCGACATGGCGGAGAAGGAGCTCGTCCGATGAGCATCGCTGTCGAGACCCGGCCGCCGGTCGAGGACCGCTCGTTGCTGCAGCAGTCGACGACGGTGGTGTGGCGCAACCTGATCCATATCAAGCGGATGCCCGAGATGCTGCTCGACGTCACCATCCAGCCGGTGATGTTCGTGCTGCTGTTCGCCTTCGTGTTCGGCGGCTCCATCGACGCACCAGGGTCGTCCTACCGCGAGTTCCTGCTCCCGGGCATCATGGCCCAGACGATGATCTTCTCGTCGTTCGTGGTGGCCGTCGGGCTCACCAACGACCTGGCGAAGGGCATCGTCGACCGGTTCAAGTCGCTCCCGATCTCGCGCGCCTCGGTACTCGTGGGCCGCAGCCTCTCCAGCCTCATCCACTCCAGCATCGGCATCGTCGTCATGGCGGCCACCGGGCTGCTGATCGGCTGGCGGATCCGGGAGGGGTTCGTCAATGCCGCGCTGGCGTACCTCCTGCTGTTGCTGTTCGGCTTCTCGATGATCTGGCTCGGCGTCTGGGTGGGCTCGTTGATGCGGACGGTCGAGGCCGTCCAGGGCCTCATGTTCACGACGATCTTCCCGCTGACGTTCGTGGCCAACACGTTCGCGCCGACGCAGGACATGCCGTCGTGGCTGCGGGTCATCGCCGAGTGGAACCCGGTGTCCTCGCTGACCCAGGCAACGCGTGACCTCTGGGGCAACGGCCTGCCGGCGCCCGCGGACGCAGCCTTACCGCTCCGGCATCCGGTGATCGCGTCGATCATCTGGTCCATCGTCTTCACGGCGATCTTCGCGCCGCTGGCGATGGCAGCGTTCCGCCGCCGCTCCCGCGACTGATCCGCGTGACGGCATGGAGAACGCGCCGAGCTCAGCCATCGTGGGTCAGGCGGGCCGCGCGGGCCCTCAGGTAGCGCTGTTCCGGGGTGCTCGTCGTTCCCCGGGCCGCCTTCTGAAAGAGGACGCGAGCTGCATCGTCGTCGCCGGCCATCTCGAGGAGGTGGGCCCGCACGGCGTGGAGACGGTGATGACCTGCCAGCCGCTCGTCGGCGTCGAGTGACACGAGGGTGGCCAGACCGGCGTGCGGACCCTCCACCATGGCACGCGCGACGGCGCGGTTGAGGGTGACCACGGGGTTGTCGGTCAGCTGCTCGAGCAGCCCGTACAGGCCCAGGATCTGAACCCAGTCGGTGTCCTCGGCGTGTGCCGCCTCGTCATGGACTGCGGCGATGGCCGCCTGGAGCTGGTACGGTCCCAGCCGCGTGCGTGACATCGCACCAGTGACCAGCGCGACGCCTGCCGCGATGGCGGCCTGGTCCCACCGGCTGCGGTCTTGTTCGGCCATCGGCACGAGCGCGCCGTCCTGGCCGGTGCGCGCCGGGCGGCGGGCATCCGTGAGCAGCATGAGCGCGAGCAGGCCCGCGACCTCGCCGTCGTCGGGGAGCCGGCGGTGGACCATACGGGTGAGGCGGATCGCCTCGGCCGACAGCTCGCTGCGAGCGAGGTCGTCACCCGACGTGCTGGCGTAGCCCTCGTTGAAGATCAGGTAGAGGACTTGGAGGACGACGTCCAGGCGCTCGCGCCGTTCCGGCTGCGGCGGCAACTGGAACGGCGTCCCGGAGGTCTTGATCCGCTGCTTCGCCCGGCTGATCCGCTGGGCCATCGTCGCCTCGGGGACGAGGAAGGCGCGGGCGATCTCGGCCGTGGTCAGCCCGCCGACGGCCCGCAGCGTCAGTGCGACCTGGGCCGTGGCCGCGAGCGACGGGTGACAGCACAGGAACAGCAGGACGAGCGAGTCGTCCTGAGCCGCGCCTCGTCCGGTGTCCGCTGGCGGCGACAGGAAGTGGTCGGGCGGCACCTGGACGGCGAGCCACTCTTCGCGCTGGCGGCGCGACTGGTCGCTGCGGAGCCGGTCGATCATCCGGCGCGACGCCGTCCGGATCAGCCAGGCCCGCGGGTCGTCGGGGACGCCCTGCCCCGGCCATTGGAGTGCGGCGGCGAGCAGCGCCTCCTGGACGGCGTCCTCGGCGGTGTCGAAGTGGCCGTACCGTCGAAGCAGCGCGCCGAGGACCTGCGGCGCCAGTTCGCGCAGCAGGCCCTCGATTCGGCCGTCGGTCGACATGCGCCTCTACAGGTCGGCCGCCGCGCCGTCCATGATCGGGCGCACCTCGACGGTGTCGCCGATGGCGTCGACGACCCGGGTCGCGATCTCCATGGCCCGGTCATGGCTGGCGCAGTCGATGATGGAGAAGCTGACCAGGACCTCCTTGGCCTCCGCGTAAGGCCCGTCCATGGCGACCGGTCCGACATCCTGCTTGCGGATCGTCCTCGTCAGTGACGGATCGGCCAGGCCCTCGGTGGTCACAAGCTCACCGGTGGCGGACAGCTCCTTGCCGAGGTCCTCGTAGAACTGGCACATGGCCAAGAACTCAGCGCTGGTGACGTCGACCGACTCCCAGTCGGCCTGCTTGGTGTAGGCCAGAAGCATGTACTTCATCCGCTGACTCCTCCGAGGTTGGCGTTGCCATCCAATCCTGCCGTCACGACGTGACGCGGGTCATCGTGAACTCGTAGCCGCCGTCCCCCGGGAACACCCAGGCACCGGACGCGGAGTTGCCGTCCTCGCTGAAAGTGCTCCTGGCGTAGGCCGGAGACCCCTTCTCGCCGCCCCAGATCGTGAACGTGTCGCCCTCGATCTCGTACACGTAGTCCAGCGTGTTGCCCTCGCTGTCGTAGAACCGCGACTTCACGTCCTCACTCGGTTCCTCGCCGAACCGCTGTTCGTGGCCGATGACCTCCATGCCCCGGATCTGGTGTCCGTCGTGGTCGATCGAGACGTGCTGGAGGAGGAAGAAGCCGCCCTCCATCCACTCGTACCGGACCGTTCCCTGGACGCCTCCGGACATCGTCCAGGTGCCGACCAGGCGGTCCAGGTTCCTGACCTTGGTGCTGGGCTGGGGCGCCTGCTGCTCGGTGTGCTCGGACATGACGTGTCTCCCGTCGTCGTGGTGGACCTTGCGAGGGGTACGTCGGAGCGGACATCGGCATCTCGACATGTGCGGTCGAGATCTCTTGACCCGGGCCGCTCGTCGCGAGCGCGAGCCAGACGGGCTCGGTCGACGGCGATCACCGTCGCCGACGAGGGGCCGGACGTGTCCTCCGTGACCCGACCCGTCCTCGACGAACGACGGGATGCATTGTCACCGCAGCCGGCGACGATGGCCACGGTAAGCCTCGGTACGAGCAGGCGTCACCGCTTTGGAGGTGCGATGGTCACTGTTGATGACGTGCGGCGGGTGGCGTTGGCGTTGCCTCGGACCGAGGAGGCGATGGTCAGGGACCGGGTCAAGTTCCGGGTCGGCCGGCTGGTCTACATCGCGTTCTCGCGCGACGAGTCGTCGATGGGGTTCGGCTTTCCCAAGGAGGAGCGCGCGGCGCTCGTCGCGGCGGAGCCGGAGAAGTTCTTCATGCCCGACCGGGCCGACGAGCGTTACCACTGGGTGCAGGTGTGGCTGGGCGCCCTCGAGGAGGCGGAGATGCGTGAGTTGGTCGTGGACGCGTGGCGGATGGTCGTGCCCCGCCGGGTCGCTGCCGGGTACGACGGGCCGTGACGGTTCACCGCCGGCGCGCCGGCGGTTCGCTCACTGCTCTTCGATGACCGCCATGATGTTGCCGGCGGGGTCCTTGAACCAGGCGATCATGGGGCCGTTGCCGCGGCTGATGCCCTTCTCGTCCTGGCCGAAGCCGTCGTACCGCTCGAACGGCACGCCCCGCTCGGTCAGCTGGTCGACGGCCGCGTCGACGTCGGGCACCGGGAAGTTGAGGACGGTGTAGGACGCCGGCGAATGGCTGGGGCTGACGTAGACGAGGATGTCCCGGGTCTGCGGGAAATGCAGCGCGATCAGCCCGTTCTGCTCGTCCAGGTCGGACACGTTGAGGCCGAGGATCTCGGTGTAGAACGCCTTCGCCTTGGCCAGGTCGTCCACCGCGAAGCCGCTGAATGCCTTGGTGTTACCGAACATGACCGTTCCTTCCGTCGAGATCGCTGGTCCCGCCGCACGCGTCGAGCCCCTGTCAGTGTCACCTGCCCCGCCCCGACACTCCCAAACGCGGCGAGGCGCGTTCCGCTGTGTGGCCCGGGCCAATAGTCGGACTGGCGTGGCCGCCGGCGCCACGCTCGTCGCCGCCCCCACCGAGACGCCGTGGCGCTCGCTGAACGCTCGTCTCGACGCACCCGCCGGGATGCGCATCACCCTGTCCCAGGAACTCGAGACGCTCGCCGAACGGACCGCCAGAGAGGGCTTCGGCACCGATGCCACACGCGAACGCTGAGCGTCAGCCGGCTGGCTCCGGGGAGCTGCCGGCCGTCGCGCCGCACATCCTGGTCCGGATGCGACCGCCGCTCCACGTGGGCCGGACGTCGTCCCGGCGACCGGCTCTCCGCTGGCCGCACTGGATGCGTGCCATCATCGGCTGGTGAGTTCGCGCCTGGTCGAAGAAGGCTTGGTGGCTCTACGTGCCGGCGACGCGGCAGCCGCTCGCCGCGCCTTCGAGCTCGCCCTTGCCGAGGGCGAGTCGGGCGAGGTGCTCGAAGGCCTTGCCGAGGCGCTGTACCTCGAATGCGAGTACGCCGCAGCAGCATCTCACTACGAGCGCGCCTTCGCCGCCTATGGCCGGGAGCGCCAGACCATGGCCGCCGGACGGGCGGCAGTCACCGTCTCGTGGATCGCCGGCAACGTGTTCGGGGACTGGGCTGTTCGGATCGGATGGCTCGGGCGAGCCCGCACCATCCTCACCGAGGCCGGCGAGGACGGCTGTGAGCGCGGGTGGGTGCTGATCATCGAAGCGATCCTGGAACCGGACGCCCTGGCGCGGGAGGTGCTTCTTCGCGAGGCGATCGCCGTCGGACGCCGGTTCGGCGATCCCGACCTCGAGTTCTTCGCGCTGGCGTATCTCGGCGGTGTGCTCGTGATGACCGATCGCATCGAGGAGGGACTCGCCCTGACCGACGAGGCCCTGGCCGCGGCCTGTGCCGGCGAACTTGCCTGGGTCGCCACCGTGGACTCGATCTTCTGCATCTTCTTCTGGGCATGCGAGCTGACCAACGACGTGCCGCGCGCGGACCAGTGGATGCGGGCGGCGACGGAGCTCATGCGGCGCCGCAACGTCGTCGGCGCCTTTTGCCGCGCCCACTACGGCGGCATCCTGACCGCGGCCGGGCGCTGGGAGGAGGCCGAGACCCAGCTCGTCGAGTCCACGCGGCACTTCGACCGGGGCATATCGACAAGCCGCGACACCGCGGTCATCCGCCTCGCGGACCTGCGCGTCCGGCAGGGCCGGCTGGAGGAGGCCGCTGTGCTCCTTCAGGGACTCGACCAGCATCCGGACGCGGCCCGCACGCTCGCCGCCCTCTACCTGGCCCGCGGCGAGACGGCGCTCGCCCGGGACCTGCTCGAGCGGCGCACCGCAGGATCGGACGACGAGGTGCCCACCGTCGGCGAGACGACCATGGTGGGCACGCTGCTCGCACTGCTCGTGGACGTTCATCTCGACGAGGGCAACATCGAGGACGCCGCCCGGGCCGCGCACCGCCTGGGCCGCATCGCCGAGGCACAGCGCGGGCCGTACCTGCGGGCCGCCGCCGCGCTGGCGAAGGGGAGAGTGGGCGTGGCCACCGGGCAGGGGGACGTGCGTGCCTGCCTGCATTCAGCACTGGAGGGCTTCGCACAGGCGCAAATGCCGATGGAGCTGGCCCGAACACGCCTGGAGATGGCGCGTGCGATGGCAGCACACTCGCCCGAGGTCGCGATCGCCGCGGCGAAGGCGGCGCTGGATGAGTTCGAACGCCTCAACGCCGCGCCACACGCCGATGCCGCCGGCGGGCTGCTCCGTTCCCTCGGCGCGCCCGTCCGGACCGGCCCGAAGGGCGTCGGGGCGCTGACGAAACGGGAGGCCGAGGTCCTCGGTCTGGTCGGGGTCGGCTTGTCCAACCCCGAGATCGGCGAGCGCCTGTTCATCACCCGCAAGACCGTCGAGCACCACGTCGGCAACGTGCTGTCCAAGCTCGGCCTGCGCAACCGGGCCGAGGCGGTCGCCTTCGTCACTCGGGAGAAACCCAGCCGATAGATGCGGGAGTTCCCCGATACTCCCCCGCCCGGCCGCCCGCATCCTGGCCTCATGACCGAGAACCGTTACGACGCCATCGTGGTGGGCGCACGCTGCGCCGGGTCGCCGACCGCGATGCTGCTGGCCAGGGCGGGCCACCGCGTCCTCGTCGTCGACCGGGCGACGTTCCCCAGCGACACGATCTCGACCCACCTCGTCCACCCGCCTGGGGTCGCGGCGCTGCGCAGATGGGGCCTGCTCGAGCGGCTCGAGGCGACGGGATGCCCACCGATCGACACCTACGCGTTCGACTTCGGCCCGTTCACGATCTCCGGCACACCCGGGACCGACGACACCCCAGCCGCGTACGGCCCTCGACGGACGGTGCTGGACAAGTTGCTGGTGGACGCGGCCGCCGAGGCGGGAGCCGAGGTCCGAGAGGGGTTCACCGTCGAGGAGGTCGTCATCGACGAGGACGGGCGCGTCACCGGGGTCCGCGGGCACGGCACGGGTGGCGGAACCGTCACCGAGCACGCCCGCGTGGTCATCGGAGCCGACGGACGGCACTCGCTCGTCGCCCGAGCTGTCGCCCCCGAGCAGTACAACGAGAAGCCGCAGCTGCTGGCCGGCTACTACACCTACTACAGCGGGCTGCCGATGCACGGCCGCTTCGAGACCTACATCCGGCCGGACCGGGCGTTCGCGGCGTGGCCCACCCACGACGACCTGACACTGGTCATCGGCGGCTGGCCGTTCACGGAGTTCGAGGCGAACAAGACTGACATCGAAGGCAACTTCCTCGCGATGTTCGAGCTGTCGCCGGCCTTCGCCGACCGGATCCAGCGCGCCCGCCGCGAGGCCCGCATCGTCGGCACGGCCGTGCCGAACTACTTCCGCAAGCCCTTCGGCTCCGGCTGGGCGCTGGTCGGCGACGCCGGCTACAACAAGGACTTCATCACCGCCCAGGGGATCCACGATGCCTTCCGGGACGCCGAGCTGTGCGCCACCGCCCTGGACGAGACGTTCTCCGGCACGCGCGCCTTCGGCGCCGCGATGGGTGAGTACCAGTCCCGGCGTGACGAGCACGTCCTGCCGATGTACGAGTTCACCACCCAGCTCGCAACACTCGGGCCGCCGCCGCCGGAGCTCCAGCGGCTGCTGGGGGCGATGCACGGCAACCAGGTAGCAATGGATGGGTTCGCGCAGGTCAACGCCGGGGTGACGTCACCAGCCGAGTTCCTCGCCCCGGAGAACGTCGGGCGCATCATGTCGCAAGCCGGGGCGACGGCTCACCCCTGAGATGCCGGTCAGAAGGGATCTGGCACGCCCGTGAACTCGTCGTCGTCGAACTCCGGCGCCGGCCTGGCCGGCCGCTCGGGCGGAAGGCACCAGCCGTACGCGTCGCAGAAGTTGCAGGCGCCGGAGGGGCGAGGCTCGTAGCGGAGGTCTCTCGCCATCGCGTGGCCGATCTCCGCGATGATGCGCTGTGCCTGCGAGACGAGTGCGCCGTCGTCCAGGGACACGTAGTAGAGCACGGACTCGCGCGGGGTGAGGACCTCGAGCTCCGCTCCACCTGCGTCCCGATCTCCGTCGGCTCCGGATGCGAGCAGCGCGACGTTGAGCGCGAACCCGGGATGGCGGTGGAGGGCGTCCTCGACATCGGACGGAGCCGATTCGGACGTCTTGGTCTCACGCCAGACGACACCACCGGAATCGAGGGTCGCGGTGAGGTCGGGTTCGGTGACGACCACCATGTCGGCGTCGGGGTCATAGACGACGTGCAGCGGTTCGCAGGAGAGGTTGCTCAGGCCACCGAACCCCAGCAGGCAACGTTCGGGGTGCTGGCGAAGGTAGGGCCAGGCCACCGCGTAGGACTCGACGCTGACGCCGATCTGCACGGCAAGCTCGGAGGCTGCGGCCTGCTGAGCGCCGGGATCCGGCAGATCGGCTGGCGTGCATCCGCGGCGCGGATCGCGTTCATGAGCCCAACGCAGCCACGCATGGGCGGCGAGGCCACGGTCGCGGCGCTGACCGTCGACGCTGTCGTGTCCTCCGTCCGGCGGCGCCGGTGGCAAGTGTGCACGGCGCAGCACGTGGAACGCCGTCGGACACCGGTCGTAGGCGGTGAGATCGGCAGCGGTCACGGCGCGAGTTGCCACAGCCCGATCGGGGAGCCCGAGAACTCCCCGGATCTTGGGAACCGCAGGGCAGACGTTGAGGAAGTCGCAGTCGGCGCACTGCGAGCCGGGGTTCAGGCCCTGGTCAGCCATCGCTTCCTGCACCGGCCAGCCTCGATCCCGGTACGTCTGCTGCGCTTGGGCAGCGTCGCCGTCGAAGAGGACCTGGTACGTGCCGTCGGCCAGGCTGAACTCGCTCACGCGGACACGTTCCGGTGGGCCGACGTGGTGGGGATGCTCTCCTCGGGCGAGAACCCAGCACGAGGTCGCGACGAAGTCGTCGTGCCCCGGGTCGAGCATGCCTTTCACGCCCTTGTAGCGAAGTCGGACGACTTCCCGAACCTTCCCGTCGGCGCTGACCAGGTGGACACCGTTGGTCCGCAACGTGCCCCAGGACCCGGACAGCTCGACGTCAGGACCCACCTCAAGAGGGCAGCCGGCGTCGTAGCTGGCGGCGTCCGGTACGTCCTGGAGCTGGTGCAGGGCGTGGACGAGGAAGCGTCGCTGCGGCGTGGTGAGACGGGGGTCGTCAGCGGCGGCGGCCTCGATGCTGGTGCCGGTGTCGACGGCGTCGCTCGCGTCACGCAGCGCGAAATATATCCGCGACGTCGGGTCCCAGGTCCGCCACCACCGGGTGGCGTCGTTGGGCTGAAGCGTCTTGGCGATCTTGCGACCACCGAGGGACACCTTGGCCGGGCAGCCGAAGCGGCCCGCTCGGCTCGCGACGGCGCTGGCTGTGACGTGGAACTTGTCGCCGCGTCCGACGGTCCAGGTCGGAGGGACGAACTGCGTCATGACGTCACCTCAGGCTCGTCGGTCGTCGCGGCGGGTGCGTCAACGCGTTCCAACGCATCCGCGACCGCGCGTCGTTCGCGGCGGCGTAGTCCGAGGGCGGCGATCAGCGCCGCGTGGTCGTCACCCCCGACCGGCGGCAGTCGCTCCTTCGTCCGTGCTGGGCAGACGCTGTCGAAGGCGCACCAGTCGCAGAGCCGGCTGGTGCGCGCGGTGAACGCTCCGCGCCTGGTGCCGGTGAGGATCTGCCCCCAGATGCGCGCCAGCTGCCTGGCGTGGGCAAGTGCGACGCCACGCACCACGGGTCGGGCGAGCCGTGCCCTGCCGACCAGGTAGAGCAGCTCGATCCGGTCCGGCAGGACGCGGTCTGGATCGGACGCTGCCAGCGCGGCGGCATAGGTCCAGAGTCCGAAGAACGCCTTCGCGGTGTACTGCGGGCGCGGTACGCGTCCGGACTTGTAGTCCGCCACGACGTACGCACCTGAGGCGTCGTAGAGCCGGTCGATCCGGCCGCGGACCGGTGTGCCGTACAGCTCGGCGCTGACCCGGACCTCGAGGCCCTCCGGGTCGACCGTGATCCTGATCGGGTCCTCCAGTTCGAAGAGACCGTCGAGTGCGTCCTCGCACGCGGTGCTCACCTGGGCATCGAGATCAGTCGTCCGTTCGGCAAGGCTCGCCACCGCCTCCTTGCTCGACTCCTCGACGAGCGCGACACGCCACAGCTCGCTTGCGATGCCGCGGCTCCTCTTTCGCGGCGGCAGACCGTAGAGCAACTCGACCGCTCGATGTGCAGTGTTGCCGATCACCTGAGGCAGAGTCGCACCTTCCTGCCACCCTTCCAGGTAGGTGAGGGCGTACTTCAGCTCGCACTGCTGCCACGTGCTTGCGCTCGTCGGGGACAGAGACCTCGGAGCATCGAGCCCGTGCTGAAAGGCCACCACCAGCTCCGTCACGCCCACCACTCTCCTCCGCAGCGGCGGGCAGGTCAGGTCACCCGGCCGGCCAGGACCTCGGCGAGGTCGAAGCGAACCGGCTGCTCGAGCTGCGCGTAGCCACACGACAGCGGGTCGCGGTCCGGGCGCCAGCGCACGAACTGCGGCGGGTGCCGGAACCGGAATCCCTCCAGGTAGTCGTAGCGAACCTCGACCACGCGCTCGGGCCGGAGCGGGACGAAGGAGAGGTCCTTGTCGGGGTTCCACCTGCTCGCCTCGCCCCTGCGCGCGCTGGCTACCGCCTCGGCCGCCCAGCGCCAGGGGTGGTCGGTGAAGCCGGTGACCAGCGGCTGCAGTTCGGCGTACAACTCCCGGCGGCGGGCCATCGGGAACGCACCCACCACCCCGACAGACACCAGGGTCGATTCCCCGACGCCGCCGCGAAACTCCGGCGGAATCGCCGGAGTCTCCGCGTCGTCGTAGAGCCCGAGCAGCAGCGAGCCGACAGCGTCGGCGCCGGACGTGTGCCGCCGGTAGCCGGCCACCACGCAGTCCGCGGTCCGCTCGTGCTTGATCTTGACCATGACCCGCTTGTTCGGCTGGTAGGTCAGGTCGCCCGCCTTCGCGATCAGGCCGTCCAGGCCGGCGCCCTCGAACACGTTGAACCACCGCCCGGCCAGCTCCCGGTCGCGGGTGATCGGGGTGAGATGGACGGGTGATGCCGCGGCGGCCAGCGCCCGCTCCAGTGCGGCACGCCGCTCGTGGAACGGCCGCAGCGTGTAGTCCCGGTGGTCCAGCGCCAGCAGGTCGAACGCGATGAAGCTGGCCGGGGTCTGGTCGGCGAGCAGCCGGATCCGGCTGGCCGCGGGATGGATGCGCTGCTGCAACGCCCAGAAGTCCAGGCTCTGGGTATCCGGGCTGGCGACGACGATCTCGCCGTCGATCACGCACCGCGACGGCAGGCTCGTCATGACCGCCGCCACCAGGTCGGGGAAGTACCGGGTCATCGGCCGCTCGTTGCGGCTGCCGATCTCGACCTCGTCGCCGTCCCTGAACACGATCGACCGGAAACCGTCCCACTTCGGCTCGTAGTAGTGGTCGGCGGGGATGTCGGCAGCAACCTTGGCCAGCATCGGCACGACCGGAGGCATCACCGGGAGCCGCACCGGCCCATTGTGACTCATCGCGCGCTAGGGAGGTCGCCGCCGACGCCGTTCCGGTCGTCCCTGTCCGCCATCTCGATCAGCGGTTCGATGGTGTAGCTCGTCCCACGTCACCGGCGCGGACACCCGGGCCAGCGACGTCGGGCGGATCGAGTAGGCCGAGGCGATGGTGCGGTCCACGCCTCGACCACAATGACGGGTGATCGTGGTGGCGGCAGGTATGAGGGTGGTCAGGATGGTCACGGCCGAACAGGTGCGACGCGTGGCGCTCGCGCTGCGGCGCACGTACGGAGACCTCTGCGGCGTGGCATGCGCGCTTGACGTGGTGGGTGAGCGCTGGGCCCTTCTCGTCGTACGCGAACTGCTCTTGGGGCCGAAGCGTTTCACCGATCTGGAGTCCGGCCTGCCTCGCGTGAGCCCGGATGTGCTGGCACAGCGCCTGCGCGAGCTCGAGCAGGCCGGCGTCGTGCGGCGAAGCACGCTGCCGCCGCCCGCCGGCGCGCGAGTGTACGAGCTCACCAGCCGGGGACAGGAACTCGAGCCGGTCATCCTCGCGCTCGGCCGCTGGGGGAGCACTGCCCCGGGCCCACCAGGTGACGCGCGGATCGGCGCCGACTCGCTCGCCCTCGCGCTCAAGACGCTGTTCGACCCAGTAGCGGCCGACGGCTTCGACGCCAGCTTCGAGCTGCGGCTCGACGACCAGCGCTTCCGTGCGGGGATCGCGGACGGAAGGTTCGACGTCACCCGGGGGAGGCGGACCGGCCCGCCGCCGTGATCAGGACCGATCCGGGCACCCTCGCAGCAGTCATGTGGCAGGGTCGCCCGCTCACCGAGGCGCAACGCTCGGGAGACCTCGAGATCCACGGGAGCAACGGAGCCGTCAGGCGCTTCGTCGGATTGTTCCCGTTGCCGCCCGCCGCGTAGGTGCCGCCGCGTCTCAGCAGCCACGTCGGGTCTCGAGGACCACGCTGGGCCAGTCCCTCGGTCAGGACCAGCGGCCGAGGAGGGGCGGGGGTCCGCGCCGGCACCGGCTCGGTCGACGCCGGGTGGAACTCGTTGAGGTTGGTGTGAGTGAACAGGTGGCCCGGGATAGGTGAACGGCTTACAGTCGGCCGCCTGCGCGGCGGGCACGTCGCCGCTGAGGTACAGGACGTCGGCAAGAGCGCTGGGCCGGTCTGGGTGAGCATCTGCGCGGGCAGCGCTTCGAGCGAGAGGCCGGCGTACACGACGCTGGCGGGCAGGCCGGCGGCCGCAGTGCGAGATGGTCGATCATCTGCCCTCCGCCCGGACCACGCGCTGGTCGACACTACCGGCGCCGAGCGCGCCGCTCGGCCTCCTGCTTGACCGCGGCCAGGGTCTGGGCAACGGCGACCTCCCAGCGTCGCGTCGCCGTCACGGTTGAGCAGCGCTAGCCGTCGTCCATCAAGGCGGAGCCGCCGCCCCGGCCCAGGTCACCGAATCGGTCATCACCGAAACTGCCGCACGGGTCGCCGGCCTGCGACTGACCGACCCCCGCGCTCAAGCCCTGCTCGCGATCCTGTGCGTGTTCCGGCTGCTGCCCCACGGCTTCACCGACGTCAACCTGCGCCACCACCTCGCGCCCATGCTCGCAAAGACCGCAGAGCAGTAGGTCTGAAGGGCAGGGAAGATCACCAAAGCGAGAAGCACCGCGACGACCGTGCCGAGGACACCGAAGACCCCGGCGCCCCGTCCGGAGTCGGCCAAGTAGCCACCGGCAGGTGCCCGCTGGCGGACGACGAGCATTGCTCCGACGGCCATCAGTGGACGTCCGCGCCCTCGTCGTCCTGGGCTGGTCCCGCATCGGCCCGGAACCCAAGAGACGCAACCACATCCGCCAACTCGAATCCCTCGGCTACAAGGTCACCCTCGAACCCGCCGCCTGACCAAGGCAGCGCACCCCACCCGGCTCGACCCCGACCCTCGCCGCGCCGGCGCTCCCGTTCGCCCGTCCCCGACTCTATTTTCCGATCAGGTTCGCAGGGACCGGGCGTGATCGGAAGGCGGGCAGCCGTGGTGGATTTCGGCAAGCTGCTGGGCAGGGTCGGTGGGGGACAGGTCGGCGAGGCCTTCGACTGGATCATGGAGAACAAAGACACGCTCGGCGACGCGAACCAGTTCATCCAGGATCTCGACGAGCACATTCCGGCGCTGCTCAAGAAGCTGCCCGACATTCTCGACAGCCTCGGGTCCGGCGTCGCGGACGCCGGCGAGCAGGCGCAGAAGGCGGCCCTCACGCTGCTCGGCGACGACGGAAAGGGCGGCGCCCAGGCCACCTTGAACCACGGCGCCGGGATGCTGGGGGCGATCACGGAGCAGCTCGGCAACGCTGCGGAGATGTTGGCCGATGTGGCCGAGGACGTCGGCAAGGTCGGCATCCCGAGCATCGACCCGAAGTTCACCGAGGTGCTCGGCCTGAAGGTGATCTCCGGCGTCGACATCGAGACCACCTCGATCCTGGCCGGCCAGGCCGGCAAGCTCAAGGACGGCGCCACGACAGTCGGTTACGTCACCGAGAACCTCGCCGACCTGGCCAAAGACCTTGGCAGCATCGCCGACGTGCTGGGCAAGGTCGGCGACGCGCTCGGCAACCTGGGCAGTCGGCTCGGCGACTCCGGCGGTCAGATCAAGGGTCTGCTCGGTCGCTGAGCCCGATGGCCTGTTGATCAGCCCGAGCCGGGCATGCCGCCGTCCATCTAGGTCAACGGGCCGGGGGACACGTGCCCACGTCCGACGCAGGCACAAAGTTGGGGTTGGTGGGCAGCGAACCTTGCAAATCCGGCGCGGCGCTCCATAATTGCAATGGTGATACCTCGCCGGATTCAACCAGAGCTGATGCGGCTGCTCGACAACGTGCCTGCCGTCGTCCTCGTCGGACCGCGGCAGGTCGGTAAGACGACGCTCGCCCTGAAGGTCGCCCAGGAGCACAGAACTGTCTACGTAGACCTCGAGTCCGATGCCGACCGAGCAAGGCTGACAGACCCTGAGCTGTACCTGGCAGACCATGAAGGCGACCTCGTCATCCTCGATGAAGTGCACCGTACGCCCGGGCTGTTCCATGTCTTGCGCGGCTCCATCGACCGCGGTCGCCGTGCCGGCCGCAGAGCAGGGCGCTTCCTTCTGCTCGGCTCGGCGTCCGTTGACCTGCTGAGGCAGTCCGGGGAGAGTCTGGCCGGACGGGTAGCGTTCGTCGAACTGGCACCACTCGACATCACCGAGATTGATCGAGTGGACGACCTGTGGGTTCGCGGTGGCTTCCCGGACAGTCTGCTTGCCGTCGATGACGATCTCAGCTTCCGCTGGCGCACTGACTTCATCAGGACCTATCTCGAGCGCGACGTCCCGCTGCTGGGGCCGCGAGTTCCCGCCGAAACGCTTCGCCGGTTCTGGAGCATGCTCGCCCACGGCCAAGGTGGGCTCCTCAATGCCTCTCACCTCGGCCGCGGGCTCGGCGTCGACGCCAAGACGGTCGCTCGCTATCTGGATCTCCTGGTGGATCTGCTCCTCGTGCGGCGGCTCCCGCCCTTGACGGCCAACGTGGGAAAGCGGCTGGTCAGATCGCCGAAGATCTACGTGCGCGACGCCGGCATCGTCCACGCACTGCTGGGGCTTCGCGACAAGGAGGCGGTGCTGGGGCATCCAGTTGCCGGCCCGAGCTGGGAAGGATCCGTCATCGAGAATCTGCTCTCGTGCCTTCCGCCCATCGCCGAAGCAAGCTTCTACCGGACGTCGGCAGGCGCCGAGATTGATCTCGTGCTGAGCTGGCCCGGGGGCGAGCGCTGGGTGGTCGAAGTGAAGCGTAGCCTGGCCCCCAAGATCGGGCGTGGCTTTCGCTCGGGTTGGGCGGATCTCGAGCCTCAGCGAGGCTACGTGGTCTACGCGGGCACGCAACGCTTCCGCCTGAGCGACACGGTTGAGGCCATCGGGCTGGCCGAGCTCGCATACGAACTCGGCACGGCCGCATAGAAGGAGGCAGACTGGCGTCGTCGAAGGTCGCGCTAGCCGTCGTCCATCAAGGCGGTCACCGTCCCCTTGATCAGTAAGAAGACGACACCGGCGGCGACGGCGAGGCTGCCGACGAGCAGGAAGTACGACGGGCCGTCGAGCCTGGTCGTCAGGCGGGACAGCTGGGCGGCCGCGGCGTTGCCGACCGCGGTCGCGAGGAACCACAGTCCGAGGAACTGGCTGGTCAGCCCGGCCGGCGCGAGCCTTGTCGTCGCCGACAGCCCGACCGGGCTCAGCAGCAGCTCGCCCAGCACCTGGAGCAGGTTGACGCCCACCAGCCACAACGGCGAGACCAGCTGGCCGTCGGCTGGACGCCGAGGCCGCCGCGATCGCCCGGGCCGCCCTCGACCCGCTGACCGCACCCCTCCCGCGCACCGCCGAGGGCCGGGACCAGCGCACCGCGGCGCAGCGCAC
>JBOGDS010000012.1:0-60378 GCA_050743075.1 Jiangellaceae bacterium
GGCCCCGACCGCGCGCTGGTCGCGCTGCGGCCGTGGCTGCTGCCCGCCGGACTGCTCGGCGTCGCCGCGAGCCTCGGGCTCGCCCTGCACTCACTGGGCGGCGGAAGCCTGACCGAAGGGGTGGCGAACGCGTCGGTGACCGCCCTGCTTGACTCGCCCACCGGCCGTCTCATCGCGGTGGAGCTCGCGGCGTTCCTCGTGGCGGCTGCCGCGGCGGTCCGCCCGTTCCGCCGGCTGATCGCTCTGGCACTGGCCGTGGTGGTCGTCGCCGAGGGGTTGCGGAGCCACCTGCACACCGAGGCGCAGCCGTTGGGGTCGATCACCATCATCGTCCACCTGGCCGCCGTGGCGATCTGGGTCGGCGCGCTGATCCACGTGCTTCGTGCGGCACTGCGTTGGCGACACACCCCGGGCCAGGCGCGGGCGCTGTTCGTCGAATACTCCCTGATCGCGCTCGCGCTGTACGGCGTCGTTGTCACCACCGGCACCATCGCCGCCGTCCTGGTGCTCCCCAGCGTCGACGCGCTCTGGGCCACGTCCTACGGGCAAGTCCTGCTGGCCAAGCTGGCCCTCGTCGCCACCGCGACCAGCCTCGCGGTAGCGGCCCGCCGCCGGCTTCGACGACATTCCTACCCCGCGACCATCAGGCTGGCCCGGATCGAGTGGCCGGCGCTGGTCACCGTGCTCGCCGCCACCGCCGTGCTCACCGCCATGGCCCCGCCGGGCGACCCGAGCACCGGGCTGGCCTACCCGCCGCCGGCCGCCGGACCCACCGTGCGGCTGGGCACCCTGGCCGGTCAGATCACCACCGGCGTCATCGCCAGCGACGGGCAGCTCGAGGTCCGGCTGCGGGTGCCCGAGTGGGACCCCAACGCACGCCACGGCTTCGATGTCACCGGCACGGTCACCGGACCCGGCGGCGACCACTCCACCCTTGACCTGCAAGCGTGCGGTGCCGGCTGCCTCGTCGGCCCAGCTCGGTGGATGGTCGGCACCAACACCCTCGAGCTCGATGTCCAAGCGAGAGACTGGGACGGAGCCGTCACGCGCTTCGAGGTGCCCTGGCCGGCGCGTGACGGACAGGAGCTCTTCGATCGGATGCTGGCCACCATGACCCACGAGCCCACCGTCGTCTTTGTCGAGTCCGCCACCAGCGACACCAACCAGCCGACGCCCTTTCAGAGCGGCGAGCTGCGGGTCAGCGGCGCGGAGTTCGTGGACCTGCAGCCATACCGATCCGGCGCCGTCAACGCCCCCACCATTCTGGGCCGAGACGGTGACACGACCGAGATCGGTTTCGCTATCAGCACCGAGAGCATCTACGTCAGGCAGATCCTCGGCGCCGACGGTCGGCTCATCGAGGAAACCCTGATCTCACCCAACCACCTGCTCGAACGCACCTACAGCTACGGCTGATCCCGTTCGTGAGTGGTGCGCCGTCGACGGTCCGCAACGGTGATGCGGCCGGGCGGGTTCCCCAGCTCCCGCAGGAGGGCACAGGCAACGTGTTTGCCATCACGGTCGGCACGGTCGGCAAGCGCTACACCCAAAAGTATGGCTGGACATCCGGGCCATGGTGCCGCGGCATCCGACCTCAGCCGCACCGGGCGCGGCAGCAGCCCATCGCCAGGACGGCCGGGCCGGCTGAGCCGTCGGCGCCTGCTTCAGGTGCTGGGCGGCGCGGGCGTGGTCGGCGTCGGTGGCGCCACCTGGGCTCTCACCAGACCGGACGGCGCCGGACCGACCGCTGCCCAGCCGGCTGCCGACGCGCAGACCGTGCGTGATCCCGGCAGGGGTAACCCGCACGACTTCGATGATTTCGCCGACAATGTCCAGTCCGGCGGGCCGCCGCGCGACGGCATCCCGTCGATCGACTCGCCGGTCTATGTATCCGCCGAACAGGCCGACTTCCTCGACGATGGCGACATCGTGTTCGGTCTGGTTGTCGACGGCCAGCCCCGCGCGTACCCGCAGCTCGTGCTGGTCTGGCACGAGATCGTCAACGAGGCCGACTCGGCAGGGCCGATGTCGGTGACCTACTGCCCGCTCACCGGATCAACGGTGGGGTTCCGCGGGCACGCGGGCATCGAGCAGTTCGGGACCAGCGGAAGCCTGGTCAACTCCAACCTGCTCATGTACGACCGCACCCACGAGAGCACCTGGCCGCAGATCCTCACCCAGGCGATCACCGGGCCACGGCGCGGAGACGAACTCGAAGAGTTTGCGCTGGAGTGGACCACCTGGCAGCGGTGGCGCGACGCGTTTCCGCAGACCCAGGTGCTCTCGGCTGAGACCGGCTTCGTGCGCCGTTACGGCGACGATCCGTACGGCTCCTACAACCCGGTCGGCGGGTACTACCAGCAAGGGTCGGGGCGCATCTTCCCCGTCATGACCACCGATGACCGCTTCGACGAGAAGGCGGTCTTCTTCGGCGCGAAGCTCGGCGACGCCCGACTGGCCGTCCGCAAGGACCTGATTCTCGCGCAACAGGTCGTGGACGCGGAGATGAACGGGACGCCCGTGGTGTTCCTGCACGACCCCGACCTTGCGGCCGTGCGAGTGTTCCGCGCCGATCCCGCGAGTGGCGCCCTGGAGCTCCAATCCACCGGCGATCCCGGCCAGTATGTGGATCGGCGCAGCGGCGCCGTGTGGGATTCGTGGGGGCGCCCCATCACCGGCACGGATACCCCGCTGACCCGCGTGCTCGCCTACGACGTGATGTGGTTCGCCTGGGCCGCCTTCTTCCCGCATACGGCGGTGATCGGATGACCGCCGACAAGGTCGCTCTGGGTCGCCAGCAGAGGGGCCGCAGGCTGCTTCGGCGTACCGCCCGGGTGATCCACGACTCCTTGACCGGGCGTCGCTACCGGCTGACCGCCGCCGGCGCCGCCGTGGTCTACCTCCTGGTGTTCCTCGCCGCGATTCGAGACCTCACCGTCTCGCCGGGCGGCCTCCGGCGCTTCGCGGACCCGCCGGCCGTGGAGGTGGTGCCGGACTGGACCTCGCGGATGTTCGACCAACTCGCGCCGTTCCACTTCGAGCCCGTCGCCGCGGTCTACCCCACCGGCTGGCTGGAGATCCTCATCTCCCCGCTCAACATCGCCACCGGGCTGGCGCTCGGCGGGCTCGTCGGGCTCAACATCGCGGTCGCCTGGCACGTCGTCGCGCAGGCTCGCACCTGCCGGGCGCCCGGCGTCGGCCGCACCCGGGCGTTCGGTGGCCTGATCGGGGCGCTGCCCAGCTTCTTCGTCGGCATGGCCTGCTGCGCACCGGCGCTGACCGTTGCGCTCGGCGCCCAGTTCACCGTCCTGCTCACCGCCGTACGCAGCTGGTTCGTCCCGGTCGTCGTGCTCATCCTGGTTGCCGTGCTGCTGTGGAACGTCCACCGCGCCGAACGGCTATCGCCGGGAGATGACAGCCCGACTGCTCTCGGCTGACCGCCCGCCCCGCCAATCCTCGCCCAGCGGAGCCTCCGGGGACCTAAACTAGATGACTTAGTAGTTTAGGTCATGTACTCGAGCCCCCTGGAGAGGACGTCAACATTGAGCCAGCCACTCTCCGACGCCGAACTGTCGATCTCCGCTCGCGGCGGTGTCGGGACATGAGCACGAAGGAACATCCACGGAATAGGCGTGACAAGATCATCTTCCGTGCCGTGACGCCGCTCGGGTTGTTGGTGTTGCTGCTGACGTGGTTCGGCAACGCCGCCGGGGTCGTGATCCTACCGCTCGACCAGCACCACGTCATCGGCCAGGTCGTCGGCTTCGGGCTCATCGCGTACGGGCTGATGCACTGGCGATGAGCGTGTGGAGGTGGACACGTCCCTTCACTCTCGCTGTTGTGACGGGTGCCGCTCGCACACCCAGATGTTTCCCGATCGCACGCCGGCCGGAGTAGATCAGCAGGCCGACGCCGAACGCGATGAGGGCGATCGACCACAGCTGAGGTTGAGTCAACCCGGCAACGACAGGCTCGTTGGTTCGCACCATCTCCACGAGCAGTCGAGCCAGCCCACTGAGGACCGCGTACGCGCCGAACATGACAGCGGGACGGAGCCGGGTCCGCACCTGCCACAGGGCGGCCGCGATCGCGAACGCCGCCAGCGCCTCGTACAACGGCGCCGGGTGCACCCGCTCGAGAGTCGGCATCGTCCCGTTCGGGAAACTCATCGCCCACGGCACCGTGGACGGCGTGCCGTAGGTGCCGTCACCGGCGAGCAGGCAGCCCAACCGGCCCACACCGTAGGCGACCGACAGCGGCACCGGGATCAAGCCTGCCAGCAACCGCAACGGCAGCCCGTTCCTTCGGGCAACCACGGCGACGCCGAGCGCGCCACCGAGCAGCCCGCCGTGCCAGGTGAACCCCATCGTCCCGAAGTCCATCGCGGTGAGGCTGCCCGCGTTCTCGGCCAGGTAGTACACCTTCGCCCCGAGGAACCCGGCGATCAGGCCGATGACGGCGAGCGTCCAGGCCAGGTCGGGCTCCCGGCCGACCCGGCGCAGCTCGCGGGCAAGCAGCCAGCCGGCGACCAGCGCGGCCAACGCCTTGCTGACCCCGTAGCTGCTGATCGTCAGGGGGCCGAGCTCTAGCAGGACCGGGAACATCGAATCGTGCCTCCATACATGTCACAAGAACGCCGCCCGGGTGGACCCGGGCCCGGCACAGTCGCGATGGGAGGCGCCAACCGACGGTGCGGAGCGCCTCGTACGCCGAGCAGTCAGCTGTCGCGATCGGGTTGGCCGGGTGAGGCGTCACCACTCATCATCAGCTCGTGCATGCGCTCCATGCCAGGATTGCCGCCCATCATCCGTTCATGCATGCGCTCCATGCCGGGGTTGTCGCCCATCATCTGCTCATGCTGCGCCACGTCCGGTTGCTGTCCTCCCGCCTCACCGTTCGAGCCGTCGGCCAGCGCCGGCACGGCTGCCACCACGGCGGCCGCGAGTCCTCCGCCGACAGCGCCGGCAAGTCGCTTCCCGATGCGCATGAGTGCCTCCCTACTTGACTCCTAATTGACATAGTAGATGACGATTCGCGTTCGCCCCCGGTTCCCCGGAGCGCCGTCGGCGCCGAAGGCATGACGCCCGCCGTCCACACTCGCGGCAGGGACGAGCACGGCGGCTATATCGTCCGCGCCTTCGGAGAACCATGGGTAGATGCCAAGCCTGCCGTCTGCGTGAGCGGCCCTATCTACTAGTCTTCTTCGTAGTAAGCTGCCGCCGATCCGAGGTGCCGATGCTCCGCCGTGTCGATGCTCCGCGACGAACCATCGCAGGGGCGATCCGCAGATGACGATCCCGCAGACGCGGCCACCTGCGCCACCTGTTGCCGCGCCGCCAACGTGGCCGGCATTGCGGGTGCGTGGAATGTCGCGGCACCACGGCGGGCGTCGCGTGCTCGGCCCCATCGACCTCGAACTCGGACCTGGTGCGGTGTGCCTGGTGGAGGGCCCGAACGGGGCGGGCAAGACCACGCTGCTGCGCGTTTCGGCGGGTCTGCTCGCACCGACGTCCGGTACGGTCGAGGCGGCCCAACCGGCCCTCTACCTGACTGCCGGAGGGGGCGCGCGCCCGGAGCACACCGTCGGCCGAGCGCTCGCCTGGGTCGCCCGGGTGACGCCGGGCGGCGGCATGCCGGTCGTGTCGGCGCTGGAACTCACGGGGCTTGTCGACCGGACCGACGTGCGGGTCGCCGCGCTCTCGTCGGGCCAGCGGTCCCGGTTGGCGCTCGCCCTCGCTCTGGTGGTTGGGCCGTCGCTGGCGTGCCTGGACGAGCCGACGGCCCACCTGGACAGTGCCGGGGTGGGCCGCGCGGCCGTTGCTATCGAGGCGCTGGCCGCGGGAGGCTGTGCGGTGCTGGTCGCCAGTCCGGAACCGCGTGACTTTCTCGCGTTGGCTGATGCCCGGGTGCGCCTCGACGATGGCCGGGCAGGGGTCGTGCTATGAGTGCCGTCGGCGCCACGCGGCAGGCCGGTGCGGTGGCGGTCCGCGAGGTCGCGCTGGAACTGGCCAGCCGGGAGACCGCGATCACGGTGCTGCCGTTCGTGGCCGCGCTCATGTTGCTCGGCGGCCTCGGCCTGGGTCCGGAACCTGCCGCCTTGCAGGCCGCCGCCCCGGGTTTCACCTGGGTGGTCGTCCTGGTGGCCGCGCTGCCGCTCGCCCGTGGCGTGGCGGCGGCCGAACGCGCCTGCGGCTCCTGGGACCTGCTTCGTGCGCTCATCGCTCCGGTCGCGCTGCTCGCCGGCAAGCTCCTCGCCCTGTGGTTGGCCCTGCTGGCCTGTTGGGCGCTGGCCTCGGTTCTCGCTGCGGTGCTGTTGGGCGCGATGTGGCCGCTCGCCGCGGTGGCCGGGGGCCTGCTGGGGACGCTTGGCATCGCGGCCACCACGGTCGTGCTCGGGGTGCTGCTACCCGACGGTGGCCGGCGCCCCGGGCTGCTCGCCGTCCTGCTGCTGCCAGGCGCGGTGCCGGTGTTGCTGGCCGGCACCCAGACCGCGACGGCCGGCGTGGCTGCCGGGCCGTGGCTGGCCCTGCTTTCCGTCTACGACGCGGTCAGCCTGGCTGCGGCGTGGGCGATCTTCCCGACGTTGTTGGAGGAATGACATGGCTTCCGGACTCGGGCCGAAGTTGAGCGGCGTGCGCCGCACCGCCGGGCGCCTATTGGGACCGCTCGCGCTGGCCGGGGTGGCGGTCACCGTGACGCTCGGGTTGGCCGTCGCGCCACCCGACGCGTTACAGGGGCAGGCGCAGCGGCTGATGTATGTGCATGTGCCCGCCGCGCTGACCGCCTACCTGTGCTTCGCTCTCGTTCTCGCCGCGAGTGTCGCCTACCTGGTCCGGCGGGACCTGCGGTTCGCACGGCGGGCCCGGGCGGCCGCCGAGCTGGGGGTGGGGATGACCGCACTGGCCCTGGCGCTGGGGAGCCTGTGGGGCCGCCCGGTGTGGGGTGTCTGGTGGGCCTGGGACCCGCGGATCGTCAGCACGGTGGTCCTGTTGCTCATCTATATCGGATATCTGGGGGTGCGCGGGCTGTCGGAGGATGCGCACGTCAACGCCCGCCGAGCCGCGGTGGTGGGCATCCTCGGGTTCGTCCAGGTGCCGATCGTGCATTTCTCGGTGGTGTGGTGGCGCACACTGCATCAGCCGCCGACGGTCCTTCAACCGGACCTGTCACCACCGATCGAGGGACCTATGTTCGCCGCGCTCGTCTCGGGGTGGGTGACGTTCACGCTGCTGGCGGCCTTCGTCCTCATGCGCCGGATCCGGTCCCTCGACGCGCAGGCTGGTCCAGCAACCGTGCCGGCACCGGCCGGCACCACGACCCCTATTCAGGTGGTGGCGAGAAAGGAGCCACGATGACCAGCTGGACCTGGGTGTGGGCCGGGTACCTGCTCACCGCGGCCGTCTGGGTCGCCTACACGATATGGTCCGGACGCGGGCGTACGGGAGACGACCGGTGACCGCCGCGGAGCTGGCCGTCCCGCCGGTGGCCCGGCGCCGCGGCGGCACCCGCGTCCGGCTCGCCGTGCTCGTCGTGGTGGCCCTCGCCGGGATCGGTGTGCTGGCCGTGTCCCGCCTCGACGAGACCCTCGTGTACTACCGGACCCCCACCGAGCTGGTGAACGATGCCGGGTTGACCGGCGAGCGGGTCCGCCTCGGTGGGCTGGTCCAACCGGACGGCCTGGACAAGGATGCCGACGAGGTCACCTTCACCCTCACCGACGGCACCACCGAGGTGCCGGTCGTCTTCACCGGCAGCCTGGGCGGCGTATTCCAGGCCGGGCAGAACGCGCTCGTGGAGGGCACCCTCGGCGAGGATGGTGTGTTCCGCGGCGACCAGCTCATGGTCAAGCACACCGAGACCTACCAGGGGCCGGACAGCCAGGCGTACACCCCGCCGCCGCTGGGCGGTGAGGGCCCGTGACGGCGTTCGCCGGGCGCGCGAGCCTGATGATCGGTCTGCTGGCGGCCGTCATCGCAGCCTACTCGTGGCTGGTCGCCGCCCGCCGCGGCACGGCCGGCCGCGACAACGGGCCGGCGCGGCAGCTCGCGCGGCTGATGACCTACGGCATGCTCGCCGCCGCCGCCGCCGGTGTCGCCGCGCTGGAGTGGGCGCTGCTCACCCACGACTTCTCGGTGCAGTACGTGGCGGAGAACGGCAACCGCGCGGTGCCCACGTACTACACGGCGATCAGCCTGTGGGCCGCGCTGGAGGGTTCGCTGCTGTTGTGGCTGCTGGTGCTGACCGGCCTCACAGTCGTCGTCATGCTCCACCCACGCCGACGCGGTAAGCGCCACGGGCAGGGGGGCGACAGAGGTGCCACGCTGCATCCGTGGGCGCTGGCGGTGATGGCGGCCGTCGCGGCGTTCTTCTTCGCTCTCGCGACGTTCGCCGGCAACGCCTTCGCGGCGGTCTCGCCCGCGCCCGCGGACGGTCCCGGGCCGAACCCGCTGCTCCAGGACCACCCGCTGATGGGCGCGCACCCGCCGCTGCTCTACCTCGGCTACGTCGGAATGACCGTGCCGTTCGCGTACGCCGTCGCCGCGCTCGTCACCGGCCGCACCGGCGGCCCATGGGTCGCGCTCACCCGGCGGTGGACCCTGTTCGCCTGGACCTGCCTGACCCTGGCCATCCTGATGGGCGGCTGGTGGAGCTATGAGGTGCTCGGCTGGGGCGGGTACTGGGCCTGGGACCCGGTGGAGAACGCCTCGATCATCCCGTGGTTCGTGGCGACCGCGCTGCTGCACTCGACCATGGCGCAACGCCGCCGTGCGACCCTGCGGGCCTGGAACCTCGCCCTCGCCCTGGCCACGTTCGTGCTGGTGCTCGTGGGCACGTTCCTGACCCGCAGCGGCGTGGTCCAGAGCGTCCACTCGTTCACGCAGTCCGCTGTCGGACCCATCCTGCTCGGCTTCATCGTCGTGGTGCTGGTCTTCTCCGGGGTGCTGCTGGTGTGGCGGTCCGACCGGCTCGGCCCGGACGACGGGCTCGGCGGCGGGCTCTCCCGAGAGGCGGCGTTTCTTGGCAACAACCTGGTGCTCGTGGGGCTGGCGCTCACCGTGCTGGTTGGGACGATGTTCCCGCTGCTCGTCGAGGCGGTCAACGGCGACCGGATCAGCGTCGGCGCGCCGTACTTCAACCGGATGACGGTCCCGCTCGCGCTGGCCATGATCGTGCTGATGGGCATAGGCCCGCTGGTGCCGTGGGGCCGGACCGACCTCCGTCAGCTCGGCCGCCGGGTCGCGGTTCCCGCGCTGGTCGGGCTGGCCGTCATCGGCGGGCTCGGCCTGACCGGGCTGGGCGAGCCGCTGGCGCTGGTGACGTTCGGGCTCGCCGCGTTCGTGCTCACCACGATCGCCGCGCAGGTCGCCGCAGGGGTGAACGTTGCCCGGCGCTCCACCGGCTCCTGGGGCCGGGCGGCCCTTGTCGCATTGCGGCGGCGACGACGGTTCTACGGCGGGATGGTCGTGCACGCCGGTGTGGTGATGGCCGCCGTGGCCATCGCCGCATCCCAGACGTATACCGTCGAGACCGAGCAGCGGCTCGAGATCGGTGAGTCGGTCACCGTCGCCGGGTACACCGCCCGCCTCGACGCGATCGAGCGGCGCCAGGACGCCCGCAAGGTGTGGGTCAGCGCCGAGCTCTTCCTCAGCCGCGACGGCACGCCGTTGGGGACGCAAGGCCCGGCGCTGAACTTCTACCCCTCCACCACGCAGGCCATCGGCACTCCCGCGGTGCACACCAGCCCAACCGGTGATACCTACCTGGTCCTGGTCGAGGCCGATCCGGACGGCCGCTGGGCCGTGATCTCTCTGTCCGTCCACCCCCTCATGGCCTGGCTCTGGACGGCAGGCGGGGTGATGGGTGCTGGTGCGCTGATCGCCGCGTGGCCCGCCCGTCCGCGCCGAGCGGACCGGGAGCCGGCGCCTGAGGCGCGCGACGACCATGCGGAGCCGGTGAAGGTGCCCCAGTAATGGCCGCGGAGACCCCACCACCCGCACGCGGACGACGGACTCGTCTCGCGGCCGCGACCCTGACCGTGGTTGCCCTCGGCGCGGCCGTCGTCGTCGTGTTCGGCACCGGGTTCGGCCGCGACCCCTCCGTCGTCGAGTCGGCCCTCATCGACCGGCCGGCGCCCCCGTTGAGCGGGCCCGGGCTGGACGGTGAGCCCGTCGACGTCGACGACCACCGCGGCAAGGTGGTGCTGGTCAACGTCTGGGCCTCGTGGTGCGAGGCGTGTCGCAGTGAGCATCCGATCCTCGCCGCCACCCAGGACAAGCTCGGCCCGCGCGGCTTACAGATCATCGGGATCGACATGAGTGACACGCGTGACGACGCCTTGGCGTTTCTCGACGAGATGGGCGGAGCGAACTACCCCAGCGTGTTCGACCCGGACGCGACGAGGGCGGTCGAGTGGGGCACGTTCGCCGTCCCGGAGACCTACGTCGTGGACCGCGACGGCACCATCGTGCAGAAGGCCGTCGGCCCGGTCACCGCCGAGTGGCTCGCCGAGAACGTCGTTCTTCTCCTCGACGAGTAGCCGAGTCCGATGCGCCTGCGCCTCCTCACCGCCACCCTCCTCGTCGGGCTAGTCCTTGCGCTCGCGATCCTCGGGCTCGCGCGGGCCGTCCGCGACGAGCCGGCCCGCACCCCCGACGTCGTCGCGTCCGAGGTCGCGGACAGCCTGCGCTGCCCCACCTGCCAGGGCCTGTCTGTCGCCGACTCGCCGGCACCGATGGCCGAGGGTATGCGGAAGATCATCGAAGAGCAGGCCGCCGAAAGGCGAACACCGGATGAGATCCGCGGCTACTTCGTGGACCGGTACGGCGAATGGGTGCTGCTCTCCCCACCGCGGCACGGCCTCACCTGGCTGGTCTGGCTACTCCCGGGTGCGGCCGTCACAGTCGGGGTCGTGCTGGCGTGGCGTGCCGTCCGGCGCCGCCGGCAGACGGTGCAGGTCGACGAGGCCGACCTCGAAGAGGGTCGCCGCGTCTACGCCGACTACCTCACTGGCCGGTACGCCCCCGACTACACACCCGCCGGGGAACGCGTCGAAGCCGCCCTGGAGCTGCTCGTCTCGATCGACGAGGAAGGCGCTACCGACGATGGTGGACCAGCGCGCAAGGATGCCGAGAATCGACTCGCCGCCGCCCTCATGACATACGACGCGGACGCAACGCCGTCCACGTCCTCCCCCGACCCGGACCACGCACTGGAGCCGGATGACGCCCCCGAGCCCACGAACGTGTCCGCGCGCACCCGTTCCACCCGCCGCTGGCCGGTCTACGGGACAGCCGTTGCCTCCTTCGTCGTCGTGCTCGCCGGCCTCCTCGTCGTCAACCTCGGTGGCCGCGGGCCGGACGGCCTGCCCACCGGGCTGCTCGCCGGCCAGACCGCTCCCGCTGACGCCGAGGCCGACGCCGAGATCGAAGCCATCCGCACCCAGACCCGCGAACGGCCCGACGACCCGGACGTCTGGCTCACCCTCGGCCGCGTCCTCGATGAGGCCGGCCGCCTCGCCGACGCGTACACCGCCTACGAACAGGCGCTCGGGCTGGACCCCGCCAGTATCGAAGCAGGGCAGCTCGCTGCCTGGGCGCTCATCCGGGGTGGAGCTTCCGGCGAGGCGATTCCGCTGCTCGAACCGCTGGTCCAGGAGAATCCCGACAACGCCCAGAGCGTCCTGCTCCTCGGGCTCGCCCAGCATGGCGCCGACGACCCCGCCGCGACCGCGACCTTGCGCCGCTACGTCGACCTCGAACCCACGGGACCGCAGTCCGATCAGGTTCGTGGCCTCCTGGGAGAGTCGAGCACACCGTCCCCACGGCCGTGACGAGCGACAACCGCCGACGTGGGGTTGCTCGGCCGCTTCGTCGGGAGAGGAAGCCGGGCGTTGGCGCTGGGGTGGCCAACCGCGAGAGTATCTACTAAGCTGGATAGTAATTCTAGGAGCGTGTCTCGTGTTCATGAAGTGTTGCTTCAACAAGAAGGTGCTCATCGGGGCGGGCACGATTGCCCTCGCCCTCCTGGTGATCTCGCCCAGCACGGCGCTCGCTGCCCTGCCCGTGCTGATTCTCGCGGTCTGTCCGCTGTCGATGCTGCTGATGATGCGGGCCATGCGCAGCGAGGGGATGCAGTGTCACACCGAGAGCGCGGAGCAGAATGTCGACGAGCGAGCCGCCGAGATCGCCAGCCTGCGCGAAGAGATCAACATCCTCAAGGTGAGGCAGTTCGAGAAGAGCCTGCCCACTTGGGGGATCGAGAGTTCCGGTTCCCCGGATGCCGCCGCTCCGCACGAACTGCTGACCGAGAGTGACGTGGGCGCGGTTCGGACGCGCCAACACATGACCAACGAGTGAGCGGCGGGCCCGCGGCCCCCAGACCGGGCAGGCCGGTACGACCCGTTCACCCCAACACCGATCAGGAAGCGATGGACCGATGGAGGCACTCTTACCCCTCCTCCTGGTGGCGTGCTGCGTCGGCATGGGCGTGATGATGTGGGCGATGATGCGGGGCGACAACCAGAAGCCTGCGCGGAGCAACTCCGCCCACAGCACGACGTCGGCGCACGACGACGAGGTGGCCCGGCTGCGTGCGGAGGTCGACCAGCTGCGCGCCGCCGAGCGCGACATCGAGGCACGGCCGGAGCGTCGCCCCGGCACCGGCTGACGTCCGACCCGTTGGCGAGCCACGTTTCCCGGGCAGCCGTGTCCCCAATGCACGCACGGCGACTTGCGTGGTCCTGATCGGCACGAGCCTGTTTCTGGCATCCCGGGCTGAGGGGCCGGGCTCGGCCGGCACAGTGTCCAGCCCACCGGTTGGCAGTGACTTGCCTGGCCCGGTGCGGATGTCCACCGGCAACGTGCTCGTCGTCGCCACGTCGAATGACCGTTTCAGGCCTGACATCATTGTGCTCGACACGGTCCCCGGTGGGCATTACGAGCTCACCTTCGCGGTGCCCACCGGCAGGGACGGCCCACACGTTGCAGAGCGACGCCGCGGGCTTCGACAGCGGGACGCACCAGCCCGGGGAGAAGCGCCGGTTCAGCTTCTCCGCCGAACCCGGCACCTATGAGTTCTACTGCCGCTTCCGGCGAGCCGATGGCATGGTCGGAACGATCACTATCCGATGATTCGCCCAACCCACTCCTAAATTACTTAGTAGTGTGGCCCGCATGCATCGCACAACTGACCGGGGCCGCCGAAGAGCCCCTCGACGTAGTCCGGTGGCCGTCGCGGGGGTCCTGGGAGAGCTTCTGCTGACCGCGGGGGCGCTGGTCCTGCTCTTCGTGGTCTACACGCTGTGGGGCACCGGCATCCAGACCGCCGCCGCCCAAGACGATCTACGTGAGCAGCTGAGCTTCGACACGGGCCAAACAGGAAACGATCAGGCGGAGACCGCCCAGGCAGAAAACCCAGTTCTTCTCGACACGCTCGCGCTCGGCGACGCGTACGGGATCATCCGGATCCCTCGCTTCGGCGACGACTGGGAATGGGTCATGGTCGAAGGCGTCGAGGACGACGACCTGAAGAACGGACCCGGCCACTACGCCGACAGCGCCGACCCCGGCGAGCTGGGCAACTTCTCCCTCGCCGCCCACCGCTCCGGGCACGGGGAGCCATTCGCCCAGATCGACAAGCTTCACGTCGCGGACATCGTGGAAGTCGAGACGATGGACGGCACCTTCATCTATCAGCTCGACAGCGCCCCGAACGGCGACCCCGACGGCAACAAGATCGCCATCAACGACACCTGGGTGGTCGACCCAGTCCCCGGCGAACCGGAGGACACCGAGCCCACCGAGCGGCGAACCACCCTCACCACCTGCTGGCCACGCTGGGGCTCCTCGGCCCGCATGTACGCCACCGGCGTACTCATCGGCGCGGAGGAACGGTAGATGTACAGCTTGATCTGGCGATCCCTGCCCGGTCCCTGGCCGATGCGGTTGCTGATCCTTCTTGTGTTGATCGCCGCCATCGTCGTCGCGCTGTTCCTCTGGGTGTTCCCCTGGGCCGTGGAGACGTTCGGCATCGACCGCGACGTCACAGTCAGCTGACCAGTGAGCCGGACAGCAAGACGACCCCGTCGTGACCGACCGCGGCGAGCCACCCTTCGTCGGCGTGCTCGTCGCTCGCGAACGGTCACGACGACCGGGGGTGTGCCAACCCGGGACCGTACCCTGACACTCATGTGTGCTACAGAGGTAGCTCGTAGCCGCCGATCCAGCCTTGCATGCTGGCGAGGATCTGCGTCCACAGGCCGCTGACCTGAACGATGCCGACGACGACCAGCATGCCTCCGCCCACGCGCATGACCGTGCGGGCGTGCCGGCGGGCCACCTCGAACGCGCGCATCACCCGAGTGAACGCGTACGCGGCGGCCAGGAACGGCAGCCCGATGCCGAGGGCGTAGACGAAGGACAGCAACGCACCACGACCAGTCGTCCCGCTGGTGACCGACATGGCGAGCACGGCGGCCAGGGTCGGACCGATGCAAGGCGTCCAGCCCAGCCCGAACAAGATACCCAGCAGCGGCGCGCCGGCCAGCCCGACTCGGGGTTGGTGCTGGATTCGGACGGCGCGGTGGACGAACGGCAGCCGGTCGAGGGCGCCCAGGAACACCAGCCCCAGCAGGATCGTGATCACACCGAGGACACGGACCAGAACATCCTGGTGGACCAGCAGCCGAGCCCCAAACGCGCCGAAGAACGCCCCGTAGCTGGCGAAGAGCGCGGAGAACCCGAGAACGAACAGCGCCGTACCTGCCAGTGTCCGGCCACGTCGATGCCCCGCTGCCACGTCGGCGGCGGACATGCCGGTGACATAGGACAGGTAGCCGGGCACCAGCGGCAGGCAGCATGGCGAGGCGAACGTGATCGCGCCCGCGAGCAACGCGATCGGTATCGCGAACAGCACCGGCCCGCCAGCCACCAGCTCGCCCACATCCACCGCGCGACCCGCTCCCTCGACTCCGACACCAAGACCTACGCCTAGGCATCATAGGAGACGGTTGGGATCGTCTACGATGTGGCTTAGGTGTCAGAGGCGTGGAGGTCTGGATGAGATCGTTCGGGGAACTCGAGGCGGCGATCATGGACGTGATCTGGTCGGCCGAGCAGCCGCTGATGGTCCGTGAGGTCCTGAAGCGCCTGCACCGTGACCCCGAGCCCGCGTACACGACCGTACAGACAGTTATGGACATCTTGCACCGCAAGGGCTGGCTGAACCGGGCCAAAGACGGGCGCGCCTACCGATACACGGCCAGCACGTCACGTGAGGACTACACCGCCGGACTGCTCGGCGAGGTGCTCGCGGCGACGCCGGACCGTACGGCAGCGTTGTTGCGGCTGGTAGAGACCATGAACGCCGCCGAGGTGGCGGAGCTGCGTACGGCGCTGGACTCGGCGAAGAGCCGGCCCGCGCGGTGAGGGTGTCCCTGCTGTTGCTGCTGTATGCGGTGGTGCTGGCCACGGTCGGCGCCGCGTTGCTACGGCGAGCGTGGTGGGTGCAGCGCGCACCCAGGCTGGGCATCCTGGCCTGGCAGGTCCTGACCGGCTCGATCGTCGCGTCGGCGCTTCTGGCCGGGCTGGCGCTTGCCGTGCCGTCGCTGCCGATCGCCGCGACGCTGGCGGAGTTCGCGCATGCCTGCGTGACGCTGATCCAGGCGCAGTACGCGACCCCCGCCGGAGTGGCGACAGCCACCACCGGTCTGGTGATCGTGGGTGCCGTCGTGGGACGGCTGGCGTTCTGCATGGTCCAGGGCGCCCGAGCAGCGGCTACCGAGCGTCGTCGGCATCGGCGCGCCTTGGCGCTGGTCGGCCGACCCGAGCACCGTCTCGGCGCCATCGTCATCCCCCATGACGTGCCCGAGGTGTACTGCCTCCCGGGCCGCCGCCGGCGGATCGTGCTCACCAGTGCGGCGCTCGACACACTGAGCGCCGATCAGCTGGCCGCCGTGCTCGCCCACGAGCGAGCCCACCTGCGCGCCCGCCACGATTTGGTGATCGCGGCCGCGTCCGCGCTGGCGCAGGCGTTCCCACGAGTACCCCCGTTCGCTCTCGCACACGACCAGATCCGCAGACTCGTCGAGCTGGCCGCCGACGACGTTGCGGCAGGCAGCAGCGACCGGCTGATGCTGGCCGAGGGGATCCTGACCGTCGCCGGTGGGCACACTCCGCCGGCAGCGCTCGGGGCTGGTAGCACGGCAGGCGCCGCCCGGGTGCGCCGCCTGCTGGCACCACGGCACCGACTCGGTGTGCTGGGTTCCGTCGTGGTCTCGGCCGCTCTCGCCGCAGTTCTCGCGATACCGGTGTGGTTGGCAGTCTCGCCAGCGGTCGCCGCCGCCGACGCCATCGCCTGCCCCTTGCCGCCGGCCTTCGAACCATCCACCCAGCCCTCATCCTGATCCGCTGGGCCGCGCAGGCACGGCGCCCCGGTCGCGCCAGCCGGCCGTGGGCAAGTCAGGCTTCGTCGTGGTGGTGGTCGTCGTGGTCGTCGTGGACGAGGTCGCCTTTCCAGGCTTCCTTGCCCTCGGTGATGGCGAAGGCGGCGATGACGAACCCGGCGACCGGGTCGATCCAGGTCCAGCCGGCCAGCGCATAGCCGACGAGGCCGGCGAAGGTGGACACCGACAGCCAGGCGCACAGGCGGGTCTCGGCGGCGTCGGCGATGACCAGGCGGGAGCTCATGGCCTTCCCGGTCTTGCGCTTGACGCGAGCCAGCCAGGGCATGATCGCGATGGAGGCGCCGGTGATGGCGATCCCGACCGGAGAGGTGTCCGGCTCCTCACCGGTGATCAGGTCGCGGACACCCTCGAAGGTGACGTAGGCGGCGAGCGCGAAGAGGTCAGCGGGATGAACCGCAGCGCACGGCGTTCCTTGACTGGGTCGGGGTGCCCGCCGCGTATCTCCGCGACCAGGCGGGAGAGGGCGACGGTGGCGGGCGACGACTTCGATGCCGGAGTCGATGCCGAACCCGATCGGCGAGATGGCGGAGGCGGCGAGCCCGGCGGACACGGCAACGATGCCTTCGATGAGGTTGTAGCCGATGGTGAACTGGGCGTAGCGCACCGCGCGGCGGGCCGCGGACCCGTCCGTGGCTGCGAGGTCTCCCGCTCCGTCAAATACCTAAGGAACTTAGTAAGTTAGGCTGTCGTTGACGGCACGCAGGCCCACTAGGACGAGAGGACACCGCCGGTGAGCGAGCTGTTGTTCGGGACCACTTTGCTGACGGCATTCTTCGGCGGGGTCGTGGCGCTACTCGCCCCATGCTGCGTGTCGGTCATGCTGCCCGCGTACCTGGCGACGGGGTTCCGCAGCAAGGGCCGGGTCCTGGCCGCGACCCTAGTCTTCGCCGCCGGTGTCGCGACGGTGATCGTGCCGATCGGGCTCGGCGCGGCCGCGATCTCGTCGACCCTCAACCGGCACCACACGCTCGTGTTCTCGATCGGCGGGTTGGTGATGCTCGTCGCCGGACTGGCCATGCTGGCCGGGTTCAAGCCGCACTTACCGATGCCATCCGGCCGCCCCGGTGGCCGCGGATACACCGGCGCGTACACGCTCGGCGCGTTCTCCGGGATCGCCAGCGCCTGCTGTGCTCCCGTGCTCGCCGGCGTCGCCCTGCTCTCCGGCGCCGTAGCCTCCTACACGGCAGCGGCGGCCGTCAGCCTCACCTACGTCGCCGGCATGGTCGCGCCGCTCGTTCTGCTGGCCTTCGCCTGGGAACGCGGTGCCACCCGCGGAGCGCGATTGCTCGCCGGTCGGCATGTCACCCTCCGCTTCGGGGCGCTGCGGCGTCGACTCGCGCTCGGCGACCTGCTCGCCGGGCTGCTGTTGGCCGGCATGGGCGTGCTGGCCATCGTCCTGGCGTATGCGGGCGCTGCGATGCCCACCGAGGGCTGGCAGGTCCGGTTCGCCGCGGACCTGCAGCACTACGCATCCGTTGTCACCGACGCGCTCGCCTGGCTGCCCAGCTGGGCCTTCGCTGCCGTCCTTCTGACAGTCGCCACCGGCGTGATCGCGTACCTGCGCCGCACCGATGCGACCTCCGCCGGTCACCCGGAAGAGGCACCATCACCGATCCCCAACTCCGTCGAGAAAGGCACCCATGAGCGGTAAGCCCAGCAGCACCCGGCAACAGCGACGGTCCGCCCAGACACACACGACATCATCGCGGCAGCACAACGCCCGGCGGACCTGGCTCATCGTCCCGGCCGTCGTGCTCGCCATCGCTGCGGTCGCGTTCGCCATCGTCTACGCGACCTCCGGTGAGCCGGCCAACTCAGGCGACGAAGTGGGCTACGACGTTGGCGACCCCAGGCCAGGTGAGCAGGCACCTGACTTCACCCTCCCAGCCACCACCGGCGAGCAGATCAGCCTGGTCGACTACCGCGGTTCCGCCGTCCTGCTGTACTTCCAGGAAGGCCTGATGTGCCAACCCTGCTGGGACCAGATGCGCGACCTCGAGCAGGACATCGACGCCGTCCGGGCCGCCGGCGTCGACGAGATGCTCGCCATCACCACTGACCCGATCGACCTGGTCACCCGCAAGGTCCACGACGACGGCCTCACCACCCCCACCCTGTCCGACCCGGACCTGGCCGTCTCCCGCATCTACCAGACCAACCTGTACGGAATGATGGGCGATTCCCGCAACGGGCACAGCTTCATCCTCGTCGGCCCGGACGGCACCATCCAGTGGCGGGCGGACTACGGCGGCGAACCCGACTACACCATGTATGTGCCGGTCGATGACCTGCTCGCCGACCTGCGGGCCGGGCGGCAGCCATGACAACCGTCACGCTGCTCACCCAGCCCGACTGCCACCTGTGCGAGCACGCCAAGACCGTCCTCGACCGGGTCGGCCGCGACTACCCGATCACCGTCACCGAGATCGACCTACGCACCGAGCACGGGCAACGCCTCGCCGCGGACGCCGGCGTCCTCTTCGCACCCGGCCTTCTGCTCAACGGCAAGCCATTCGCCTACGGACGGCTCTCCGAACGCAAACTCCGCAACACCCTGACCACCCGAAACCTGACCTGAACCAGGAGAGACACTTGGAGAACCTGCTCTACCTGCTGCCCCTGCTCGCCTGCCCGGTCGTCATGGGCGCGATGATGTGGATAATGATGCGACCGGGCCGCAAGCAGCCCAAAGAACCAGACACCCCGACCGCAGCCGACCAGGAACTCGCGCAGCTGCGGGCCGAGGTGGACACCCTGCGCGGCCGCCTCACCGAGCCCGACACCCGACAGCGCTCATAGTGAACTATCTGCTCCAATGAGACTGCGACGCATAGGTGCGATTCTCGCGACCGTCGCCGTCCTGCTGGTCGCCGGGTGCTCCGACGGCCAAGTGCAGCGCAGCGACGACGGCGGCCAGTCCGGCTACATCTCCGGCGACGGAGCGGTCACCACCATCGCCGTCGCCGACCGCGAGCCTGCGCCGGCCTTCTCCGGACCACTCCTGGACGGAGGCGAATTCGACCTCGCCGACACCAGGGGCGACATCGTCGTGCTCAACGTCTGGGGATCGTGGTGCCCACCATGCCGCAAGGAAGCACCGGCCCTGCAGGCCGTGTACGAGAGCCTGGCCGACCAGGGCGTCCGGTTCGTCGGCGTCGACATCCGCGACACCAAGACCGCCGCGCGAGCCTTCCAGGACGAGTTCGGCATCACCTACCCCAGCATCTTCGACCCCGACGGACGACACCTGCTCGCCTTCCGCGACACCCTGCCCCCGGCTGCTGTGCCCAGCACCCTCGTCATCGATCGCCAGGGCCGGATGGCCGCCCGCGTCCTCGGCGCCATCACCGAAACCTCCTTGCGGCAGCTCGTGACCGACATCCTCACCGACGAGGCGAGTCCGCGTAACGGAGCATGACGCTCGCCCGGGGCGTCGGCACGGCCCTTCTGCCACGGCAGGTCACCGCTGCCGACATGTGCGGTCTCTGGGACGTCCATCTCGTCGAGCGCCGCCCGAGCCTCGCCCTACACCACCGGGCCAGTTACGCACAGTCGGCATCCGCGAACGTGGCGCCCCGCGCGACGGCGTCGGTACGCCACCGTATCGCTCGAGCGACCACACTCCGCCTGAGCCAGCCAGTAGCTACATGGGCGGAGGCGTTTCCGCTCGGTGCGCACGGCTATCTCATTTTCGTGTTCGCGTTCGAAGCCGCGCTCGTCGCCTACGTTTCGTCGCGTCGACTCAGCCACCATCTCGGTTTGCACCGCAAGAAGAAGCAGAAGTACAGCCCCATCCGGATTCCCTGCTCGCGGATGGCCTCGGTCAAGTCGCCAACCAGATCGCGACTCGACACGTACTCCGCAGACGTGTGCGGGTTGGTGATCCTGGCCCTGCTGGGCCTGAGACCGGCGGGACTCCAGAAGGGCACGAGGATCACACACCGCAGTGACATCGGCATCGAAGTATTTGGCCAGCTGAACCGCCGCCGTGCCAATGGATCCAGATGCGCCGTAAACCAGCGCGGCCGCCAAATAATAGGCCACGACGTGACTGGCTTTGCGCTGTCATGCGCTTCCGCCGGAACCGCCAGCGCGCCCAGCTGCTCTGGTTGCCACGACCCTGATGTGGCACGCCGGGTTGCGAACGAACGCTACCGTTATATACGAGTCAACGGACGTGGTGTACGAGGGCACTTGGTAACCAGCGTGTCGTGAGGAGGTAGAAGCCGGGTCAAGTCCGGTGACGTGGTGTACGAGGTGTGATCCGTCGTGGTCGGTGGGTCAGGCCGTGATGGCTTGCAGGGCGGGCTCGGTGCTCACCTCCTCGTTGACGCAGGAGGACCGCTGACGATGAAGTTCTCGTGGCCGTTCGGGCGCTGCGTGATCTGCTTGGTTGAGCCCGGCGAGGAGGACGAGCAGACGTAGCTGAACCGACGCCCGCGAGCGTTACCGCTCGATCCGGTACTCGACGAGCTCGGCCAGCACGGTCAGCCATTGCAGGTCGAGCTTGTCGCCGAGCCAGGTGACGAGATGTAGCTCCTGGTCGGTCTGCGGGTCGAGTAGCTCGGCCAGCCGCCGGCGTGCCGCAGCCGTGCGCTCGGCGTACTCGGGCGGCGTCATGATCGGCCGCTGGGGTTCGGGTAGTTGTTCGATAATGCAGGATATACATGCTCGTCTCTACCCGTCCATACCCGTCTCGCAAAGGCTGTGGTCGGTGGTGCTCGTCTACCGTGCCGTCGTGACCACTGACCCGCTTGGCCCGACCCCCGTCTACGTGCAGTTGGCTGATCTGCTGCGGGCTCAGATCGAGAGCGGGAAGCTACTGCCGAACCGGCCCGTCCCGAGCGAGACCGCGCTACAGCAGGAGCACGGGGTAGCTCGGGGGACTGCTCGGCGCGCCATCGCGATCTTGCGGGATGAGGGACTAGTGATCACGGTGAAAGGCCGGGGGACATTCGTCCGACAGCGGGTTTAGGCGAGTGTTGCGGCTCCGTGGCGCAAGTCGTGCAGCCGGATAGGTGGCAGGGCAGGCGTTCGGCCAACGCGATGGTGTTCGTGCTCGGCACTATCCGGTCGCTCTCGCCGTTCGCCACCAGTACCGAATGGGGGATGCGCGAGAGGTCTGCCGGCTCCTGGAGCCCCAGCGGTGGATGGCCCTGAGGTGGGCGCGAAAGGCCCACGGGGAGATGGCGTTGTCGCGGTCTTGCGTCCGGCGTGGAGCCCCCGGACGCGCCGACACCCCGGTTGTCGAAGGTGATCACGTCGCGCTGTGCAGCGATGCCGTCGACGACCCGCGGATCCCAGTCGTCCAGGACACCGCGGCGAGGTGGTTCAGGAAGACCACCGGCACGCCACCTGCTGGACCGAGCCGTCGGTACACGAAGTCCACGCCGTCCACGGAGACGGTGCGGGTCGGGGCGTGCTTGTACGACGCAGTTGAGCTGCTCTGGGAACGTTGCGATAGATCCATGTCGGTCTCCTCGGGTTGATGGTGTGGCGTCGTGGTGCGGCGCTCGTTCACTCCGCGAGGCGGCGGCGCGCTCGCTCTGCGTCGGCGCGACAGGTTCCGGCCACCCGGGAGTGGCCGTGGCCTCATTTCATCCTGATGACGACCTTGCCGGCCTTGGCGCGCCCTTCCTCGACGTACGCCAGAGCCTCTCGGGTCGACTCGAAGTCGAAGACCCGGTCCACCACCGGTCGGATCTTCCTGGCCTCGATCTGTGCGGTGACTTCGCCGAGCTGGTCACCGCTGGCCCTCATGAAGAGGAACGAGTACGTAACATGGCGGCGTCGTCCCCACTGGCGGGTTCGGAAGTTCAAGGCGCTCATCACCAGGCTGACGACGGGATTCGCTCCCAGCTCCTTGGCGAAGGCGGGATCGGGTGGGCAGGCGATGCTGATGACCTTCCCGCCGGGCCTCAGCACCCGCAGGGACTTCTCGAGCGTCGCGCCGCCGAGGTTGTCCAGCACAGTCGTAGTCGTGCAGGACGGTCTCGAAGTCCTGCTTCGTGTAGTCGACGACGACGTCCGCGCCCAGGCTCTTGACCAGGTTGATGTTTGCTGTGCTGGTGGTCGTGTGGCCACGGTGGCGCCCATCTGCTTCGCGAGCTGGATCGCGATGGTGCCCACGCCGCCGGAGCCGGCATGAACGAGGACCTTCTGGCCCGGCTTCACGTTCCCACCACGTCCAGCTGCCGACGGGTGCACCTGCGGACTCGCTGACGTGTGCCGCGAGCTGCAGCAGCGGTGGCTCAGCCATGGGTCGTGATCTCGAGTTCCGACCGCTGCGCGTCACTGGCGGGTGACGGTGACACGACTGCGCAGATCGGGTCCCGGACGGCGCCCGCGAAACGGAGCAATCGTGTCCGAGGAGGAGACGACAACTCCGCCAATGGTCGAGTTGGCCCTCGCCGCGGGTGACGAGGTTACGGCTCTCATCCGTGGACGTTCCGCCGGCGAAGACGAGTAACGAACCAGCCGGCCATCCGCGGTGACCGTGGGCAACGCGTCCGAACGTAACCGTCACTACACGACGTGCTGGAATCAGCCCATAGCCGCAATAGCGGAACCGACCACCGCGATGTAGGAGGGGACGTTCGCCAGCGTCCACGCGGTACCGGTTGGCGGCGGCGTCGTGCTGGCCACGCGGTCTGCGGTGCTCGCTTCGCTCGCGGCCTTGACCATGCCCCGAAGCGGGTTCGGACTCCTGTCAGTCAGTCTGGTCGGCTACCGACGCGTCTGGGGCCGGTGGACTGGGGTTGACGAATTCCTTCCTATCTATAAACTCATGTGAAGCAGAGCCGTGGATTCATCAGCTGAGGAGGCGGCATGGCTGCTTCCGGCTGGACGCGTGTAGGCGCGGTAATGGCGATCCCGGTGGCCGTCGTCCTTGCCACATTGGCCGTGATCCTCGGCGTCTCGGCGCCCGCCGCCGCGCGGCTCAACGAAGCGGTGCCTGCCGAGTACCGCAGCTTCATCGAGCAGGCAGCCGAAGACTGTCCTGGCCTGCCGGCTGAAGTTCTGGCGGCGCAACTTCAGCAGGAGTCGGGCTTCAATCCCGCAGCTGTCTCTCCCGCGGGTGCTCAGGGGATCGCGCAGTTCATGCCAGGAACCTGGGCCACCTGGGGCCGTGATGCCAACGGCAACGGGGTTGCCAGCCCGTTCGAGCCCGCCGACGCCATAGACGCTCAGGGCCGCTTCATGTGCGAGCTGCTGCGGCGTGCCGAGACCTCAGGTCTTGCCGGTGACCCCATCCAGTTGGCTTTGGCCGGATACAACGCCGGTTTGGGCGCGGTCCTTCGGTATGGCGGCGTCCCGCCGTTCGAGGAGACACAAGAGTATGTCGCTCGCATCACGGCCACAGCGGCGCAACTCCGGGCTGGCCAATCAAGCGGGTCTTTCGTCGACGCCGGCGCGTTCGGCGAGCTACCGCGAGCCAATCCGCATTCCGTCGTCGAGGCGCTCGCGTTCGCCGACGCAGCCATCACCGGCCCAGATGAGTGGTACCGGCGCTGCCTCGCATTCGTCGCACAGGCCTACGGCTGGAACCACTCGGGGACCCGCAACGCGATCGACCACTACCGGGTCGCCATGCCGGCGTCGATGCGTCACGACGGCGACCGAAACCCGCCACCGGGCGCCCTGCTCTTCTGGGACACCGGCGGCCGAGCTGGGCACGTCGCTTTGTATCTCGGCGGCGGTCTGATCGCCAGCAACGACATCGTCCAACCTGGCGCCATCTCGATCGTCTCGGCGACCGAGATCGAACGTAAGTGGGGAGCCACGTACGTCGGGTGGGCGCCGCCCTACTTCCCACATGCGGCCTGATGGAGACCACTGTGAGCGACCATTTCCCGATCCTGCCGTCGACGGCGGAGGACCCAGTCGATGCGTTGTCCCATCCGCCTCCCGCCTCGTCATGGGACCAGGACGCTTCGCCGTCGCTCAGCTCGCGGCGGGAACGCACCGCGCCTGGTCACGTCTCATCGTCGCGTGACCTGCTGACCCGTTCGCAGCGCCGGCAGGCGCGTGCTGCTGCGGAGTGGGGCTGGCAGGCGGCACTCCGCCGGCTCAGTGGGGGTGTCGTCAGGCCGCGCCCCGGCAAAGCCGAACGGGCTTACCGTGCCAACCTGGCCGGGCTGCGGCAGGCGTACTCACGCCCACAGACGGTGATGGTCGCCAACCCCAAAGGCGGCGCTGGCAAGACCCCGACAGCGTGGCTGCTTGCAGCGACATTCGGCCAATCCCGCGGAGGCTACGTCCTCGCGTGGGATGACAACGAGACGCGCGGCACCCTCGGCGTTCGCTCCGAGGGTTGGGATGCGATCACAACGGTGTGGGACCTGCTCGAGGAGGTCGACCGGTTCGAGACCACCGCTGCGAGTGTCGGCGACCTGGGCCGCTACATCCGCCCCCAGGAAGCACGTTTCGACGTGCTCGCCTCAGACGACGACGCCGCGCGGATGGCGCAGATCGGCGAGGTGGAGTTCGACCGTCTCCAGAGGGTTCTCACGCGGTTCTACCGACTCCTCGTCGTGGACACAGGAAACAACCTGCGGGCCGCGAACTGGCAGGCCGCCGTGAACACCGCAGACCTTCTCGTCGTGCCGTCGACGTACGAGCTCGATGCGGCCTATTCGGCTGCCTGGATGCTCGACCACCTGTGCACGGCCGGCCGGGAAGACCTCGTTGCAGGAGCCGTGACGGTGTTGTCGCCTGCATCGCCTCAAATCGACAAGGACGTCCGCGCTGAGCTGATCAGGCACTTCTCCCGTACAGCGGCCGTCGTCGAGGTGCCGTACGACCCAGGGCTCGTTGGCGGAGGTCCGATCGATTACCGAGCCCTCAGCGAAGCGTCTCGGCGAGCGTGGGTGCGGGTGGCGTCTGTCGTCTCAGCAGGGCTCGGTGCGGCAGATCAGCTCCAACTGTCCGGTCGAGGCCTCCGATGAGGGCGCCGCTGTTACGGACTCACGCGGCTGCCGCACTGCAGCAAACCCGCGGGTTCGCCATCCTTGCGGCGCACGGCGGCGCGGGAGCGAGCACCGCACGTGGCCTCCTGCAGCTTGCCTACCCCGACCGTGACGGCCCCGAGGCATTCGAGCTGACGACTGGTAGCCCGCTGCCAGCGTCCGCGGAGCCTGTGCTCGTCGCCCGCGGCTCTGCTGGCGGACTCGGCGCAGCCGCCCGGGTGCTGGCGACCTGGCATCCGGCGGTGCCACGGCCCTGGCTCGTCGTCATGGCTGACGCGCCAGCAACGGCGCCCTTCCCGGCGCGGTACCGCCTCAGGGCTCTGTCGGGTCAGGTGCGGTCGGTCATCGGCGTGCCGTTCCTGTGGCCGCTTCGGGCGGTCGACCAAGTCTCCGACGCGGCGTCCAGCCGGTCGGTCCTTCGGGCAGCGCGCGCGCTGCGCGACGCCCTCGAGAAGGGATGAAAGGAAATGCTCCACAGCCTCGCCATAGAGATCCTGGCCCAGGCGCCTAACCCGGCGCCGGTCGCACCTCCGGGTGCTGAGGGTCTCGGCACCGACATCATCTCTTGGTTCAAGTGGGTCGCCCTTATCGCCGGAGTCGCCGGACTGATCGCCTGCGGAATCATGATGATGATCGGGCGGCGCAACCGGTCCTCGATGGCGGCCGATGGTGCGTCGGGCATCCCCTGGGCGGTCGGTGGCCTGATGGTGGTGTCGCTTGCCTCGGTTGTCGTCTCCGCGATCGTTTAGCCGGAGTCCGCCATGAGTCTGGACGTGGCTCGACGCGCTGAGGCGAGACGTCGTCGCCGTTTCTGGTCGATCGCAGCAATCGGCTTGGTCTCGGTGCTCGTGGCCTCGACCGGCCTAGCGTTTCTGCTGGGCGGAGACGATGCTGCACCAGCGCCCCGAACGACCGACGCCGCGGTCATTCCCCCTGCAGAAGATGAGCCCGCCGGCGCGGTCGAATCCGACGACGGCGCGATGCCCGTCACCAGTCCTGCGCCCGAATCGTGGGTTCCTCCCGAACGGCAGGTGACGCTGCCAGCAGGTACCGACCAGATCGATGAGCTGCCAGTCGGCTTCCCCCACACTCCCGAGGGAGCCGCGGCGGCCGAGGTCGCCAAGGATCGCTACAGCTCGACGCTGGACTACCGGCTGGCCAACACCGTCGCAAGGGTGTACCTCGCGCCAGAGCTGGCAGCCACGGCCGACCTAGCGTCTACCTCCGCCGTGGCCGAGCTGCGGGCAAAGCTCGGCGTGGCCGACTCCGGGCCTGCACCCGTCAACGTATCGGCGGTGACGCGGCCGATCGGCGTCCAGTGGGAAACGGACGGTGACGACAGGACCGAAGTCTCCGTGCTGGTCCAGGTCGACTACCGGTCCCGTGAGAGAACCTGGAGCGAGCTCGCGGCGTCGACCACCGTTTGGCAGTGGATGGCGGGAGAAGGGGGCCGTCCTGCCGACTGGCGGCTTGTCGGCGCCAGCCAGCCCCAGGCAGACCTCGCCCAGATCGGCACCAGCGCGTTCAACGACGCGGGCTGGTCCGCCCTCGCGACGGAGACCGCCCGATGATCCGGCGCCTTCTCGTCATCACCGGGACGGCAACCGTGCTCGCGGTCGTCGGCACCGTCGCCGCCCCGGGCCCACCGGCCGAGGCGCAGGTCGTCGACGTCAAGTGCCTGATCACGCCAGCACTGTGTGTGGCCGGAGAGCTGATCGGCGACGCCGCGGGTGCGGTCGCCTCATCGGCCGTCGACGGAGCTGCGCACGCCTTCGGTGAAGCCGCGGCCTGGGTCATCCAGGAGGTCTTCGGCTGGTGGCTGCGTACCCCGTCGGTGTCCATCGAGTCCTCAGGCGTCCTGCAGCTCCAGGGGATCATGCTCGGCCTGGCCGCCCTCGTCGGCGTTGCCCTCGTCACTGTCCAAGGCATTCGAATGATCGTGACCCGAAGGGGAGCTCCGCTGGCAGAGCTCATCCAAGGGTTGTTCGTCGCGGCGCTGATCACTACCGCTAGCGTCGCGGTCGTCGACGCAGCATTGATCGCCGGTGACGGGCTCGCCGAGTGGATTCTCACGCGTGGATTCGCCTCGACGGACGAGCTGGTGGACAGGATGGTCGCCGTACTGTTCGGGCCGTCCGTCACCGCGTCTGCCGGCCTGCTGTTCATCTTTGCGCTCGTCGTGATCCTGGTCGGGTTTGTCCAGGCGATCCTGCTGTTCCTGCGGCAGGCGGCGATTCCGCTGTTGGCGCTGATGTTTCCCATCGTCGCTGTCGGCCAGCTCGGCCCGGCGTCGACCCGGAAGTGGTTGCCAATGATGGCCGCAGCTGTCGTCGCGATCGTGCTCTACAAGCCGCTCGTGGCCCTCATTCTGGCGGCCGGGTTCACCCAGCTCTCCTCAGGCGAGAGCCTCGTCGATGTCGTGCGTGGCTTCGTCACCCTGGCCCTGTCGGTGATCGCTCTGCCGGCAATGCTGCGCATCTTCTCGCCCATCGCCGGCAACGTGGCCGCCTCGGTCGGGACGGGTGGCGGGCTGCTCGCCGCCGGTGCCGGTGTGGCCGCTGTCATGTCCGTCCGTGGATCCGGCACCCCGGGCGACACGTCGGCGGTTCAACAAGCCGCGTTCATGTCGGCCGGTCGGGGTGGCCCGGGTCCGGGACCGTCCGGGGACGGCAGCGGATCACCGCCGTCACCCCCTCCGTCAAGCGGGGGCACGACTGCCGCGCAGGCGGCGTCGGCCAACAGTGCTGCGGCCGGCTCCAGCGGCGCTACCTCTGCCGCTACGACGGCAACAGCTGCCACCGGAATCGGCGTCCCCGTCGCGGTGGCCCTCAAGAGCGCGGCAGTCGGCCGAGCCGCTGCGCGTTCCGCAGGCGAGCAGGTGAGCGGCGACCAGGGCGCGCCCCGATGACCACGGACACCGCGGAGGTCCGTACGTACGGCGGGTGGCGCCTGTCGCGGGGGATCGGCGTCGGCAAGCTCGACAGCCGCCAGACTCTGGCCTTCCTGGTCCTAGTCGGCGCGGTGACGCTGCTGACCGCATTCGGCGGACTGCGGGTCGGCGTGGTCACCGCGTCGGTTGCCGTCGTCGTCATGGCGCTGCTGCTGTGGCGCCGAGACGGCATCTTGCTGATCGACTACGTGGCCGCGGCGGCGCGCTACCGGCTGGCACGGGCGCGGGGCGAGACTTCGTACCGCGGGCAGGTCATGAACCGATGGCCGCGCTCGGCGACGCTGCCAGGAGTCCTGGCGACGACCGATCTGCTCGACGTCGAGGTGCCCGGCTACGGCCGTGGCGGCCTGGTGTGGGACCGGCGCTCCGGGCTGCTGTCCTCGACGATGCTGCTCGGCACCGGCGGGACCTTGCTCACTGACCACGCGGACGCCGAGCGCTACGTCGCGTCGTGGGGAGCCTTGCTGGCCAACCTGGCCGACCAGCCCGCGATCCGGTGGGCCACGGTGACAGTGGAGCTCACGCCAGGCGATGGAAATGCGCTCGGCCACGACCACGCCAGCCGCCTCGACCCAGAAGCCCCAGCGTTCGCCACCGAGGTGCTCCAGGTGCTGTCGACCAGCGCACCCGGCGCGTCGACTCGCGTAGAGACGAGGCTGACGGTCACGGTTGACGCCTCCTACGGTGGGATTCCGGTGCGCAACCTCGAAGACGGCGCGGCGCAGGCGCTGCGGGTCCTCGGAGTCGTCAACCCGTCCACAGCTGGCGCAGAGGTCATCCGACGGGCGACGGCCATCGACCTGATCCGGATGGTCCGGACCGCGTATGACCCGTCGGCGCGGTCGGTGTCACCGACCGAGTGGGACGCCACCGCCCTCACCTGGTCCGACGCCGGACCAGTCGCCGCCGAGGAGATGCCGGGGGAGTACCACCACGACGGCGCGATCTCGGTCACCTGGGCACTCCTGGAGGCTCCTCGGCAGCGGATCGCCCACTCGGTCCTGTTGCGATTGCTCTCCCCCGGTCGCTTCCCGCGCCGGGTCACGATCGCCTACCGGGTGCTGGACCGGGAGGAGGCCGGTGGACTGCTCGAGCGCGAGATGACCGCCTCTGACACGCGAGCGGCGTACCGGCAGCGCACGAAGCGCGACGAGAACGCCCGTGAGCGCCGCGACCGTGAGCTGTCCAGCGCACAAGCCGAAGAGGAGGCCGCTGGCGCAGGTCTGGTGCAGTTCTCCGTCTTCGTTACCACGACGGTCACAGACCCGGCCGACCTGTTCCGCGCGAAGGCTGAGGTGGAGGCCGCGGCCGCGGGTTCCCGCCTCAGGCTACGGGTCGCCCGCTTCGGCCAGTCCGCCGCGTTCGCCGCGGGACTGCCCTGCGGGGTGTACCCGCCGTACGAGAAGAGCCGCCGATGACCCGGCACTCCGAGCAGGCTGAGCCGTCGGCCGATTCGGAACGCGCAACAGAACGGCGGCGCGAGTTTCGCGGCCCCGTGGCGCCGGTACACGGGTGGCGAGGCCCCGCGTCCGGCCGATCTCCTGCTGTCGTCCCGGGGTCGTTGTACCTGGCGTCGACGACCCAGGTGGCTGGGCTGTTCCCGTTCGTACAGGCCGCTGGTTTCCCTGCCACCGGGATACCGATCGGCCGCGACCTGCTCACCGCGGAGTTGGTCTGCGTCGACCCGCCGGGCTGGGTCGGGAGGCTCACGTCTAACCCGGGCATGTGGGTGCAGGCCCAGCCGGGAGTGGGGAAGTCCGCGATCACCAAGAGGGTGCTGCTTGGCCTCATCGCGCTCGGTTACCTCGGCCTCGTCCCAGCTGACATCAAGGGTGAGTACGCCGCTCTGATCTCGGCCTGTGACGGCCAAGTCGTGCGGGTCGGCCGCGGTCTGGACCGTATCAATCCGCTCGACTCCGGTCCTCTCGGCCGTGCGCTGCCACGACTTTCTGGCGAACAGCGCGAGGCGTTGGCGACCGAGGTAGCAGCACGTCGCGCCGACCTCGTCGTCGCGCTGCTCTCGACGCCAAACGGGTTGAACAGGAGACCAGCGCCAGGGGAACAGTTCGTCCTCAACGCGGCCGTCCGCCTGCTCACCGACGTCCAAGCTGGGGATGCGGACCCAGTCATTACCGATGTCGTGCGGATCCTGCGAAACCCGTCCGGGCCGCTGCTTTCCGCGGTGATGATCGACTATGCGGCGACCTTCCGGGACCGGTTCTCAGAGCTCATCTTCGCGCTCGAGAACCTCGTCTCCGGCCCTCTGTCGGGACTGTTCGACGGGCCGACTACGCGACCGATCGACCTGACGGCCAAGGCCGTCTCGGTCGACCTGTCCTCGTTGCTGACGGCCGACGACGCCGTCATCGCAGCCGGGATGCTCGCGACCTGGGCGTACTCCTATGGCGCGATCGACGCCGCGGCCGCGCTCGGGATCTCCACCCGGCCTCGGGTGATCCCGCTCGACGAGTTCTGGCGGGTCCTCCGGGCCGGCGCGGGAATGGTGGACTCGTGTGACTCCCTGACCCGGTTGAACCGGCAGAAGGGTGCGGTCACGATCATGGTGACCCACTCGCTGCGTGACACCGAGGCGCTGCCGAGGCCGGAGGACCGCGCCAAAGCCGCGGGCCTGATGGAACGCTGCGACACGCTCATTCTGGGCGCGTCGTCCCACAGCGAGCTCGAAGCAGTCGGGGCGCGCAAGCCGCTCACATCTGAGGAGATCCGGCTCATCTCGTCGTGGGCCAACCCGATCGGGACGGCCGTCGACGGCACCGACCAGAAGCATCCCGGTCGCGGCAAGTACCTCATCAAGATCGGGCACCGCATCGGTGTGCCCGTCGCGCTGCAGCTCCACCCTGCTGAGGAGGCCCTTTACGACACCGACGGTGCAATGAGGACGACGGGGCTGCAGGCCCAGCAAGAGGAGCCGGCGGTGGTGGTATGACTCGCGCGCTTGGGCCACGGGCCGGGATCGGCCAGGACATGGCGGTCCCGGTGGGAATCGCCGCGCTGCTCGGCTTCCCTGTGGCGTTGACGGCTTGGGTCTGGGTCGCCGGCCGGACGGCGTCCTGGATTACAGGGCACGGCTTCGTCGGGCCAAACCTCTCCGTCGACTTCGCGGGCGGATTCGTGACAAGGGGACCAGCCGTCTACTGGCCGTCCGTACCTTCGGGTCTGGTGTGGGGAGTCATCGTGGCCGGCCTCATTCTGGCGCTGGCGCTTGCCGTCGCAGTGTGGCTGAAGATCACGGGCGGTCCACCAGCAAGTGACCCGCTTCGGTCCCTCGCGGCTGCCTCGGCAGTTGGCGGTCTCACGCCCAGCGGCGCGGCGGCACGAGCCCGCCAGCTGCGGCCATCGCTGGCGGGGGTAAAGGCCAAGAGCCTGAGTCCGGACGACGTCGGCGTGGCGCTGGGCCGGCTCCTCCCCAAGGGACCGGTGCTGCGGGCCTCGTGGGAGGACGTGCTCCTCGCTGTGATGGCGCCCCGCGCGGGAAAGACGACGGCCCTGGCGGTTCCGGCGATCCTGAGCGCCCCTGGCGCCGTTATCGCCACCTCCAACAAGTCCGACCTGTGGGCCGCGACGTCGGCACTGCGTGCCGACAAGACCGGCGAGACAGTCTGGACGTTCGACCCGCAGCATGTAGTCCGCGGCCCCCAGAGCTGGTGGTGGAACCCGCTCGGCGCGGTGGAGGACGTCGAGGAGGCTTACCGCCTGGCCGGGCACTTCGTGCAGGAGATCCGAGGTGAGCGCGGTGATCGGGACTTCTGGAGCCAGGCCGCCCATGACCTGCTGACCTCGCTGCTTCTGGCTGCGGCGACCTCGGGGCGCAGTCTGTCCGCTGTCTACGAGTGGGTGAACGACCCGATCATGTCGATCCCGGTCGAACTGCTCCGTGAGCGTGGGCACGTGGCGGCCGCGTCCTCGTTGCTCGGCCGGCAGAACGGTGCCCCCGAAACACGCGACGGCGTTTACGAGACGGCGAGGACTGCTGCCCAGTGCCTGCGCGACCCGCAGATCATGGCCTGGGTGACGCCACCACCGTGGGGTCGGCAGTTGGCGCAGCTGGATGCGGCCGCACTGGTCGAGTCCCGCCAGACGCTCTACCTGCTGTCCAAGGACGGGGCCGGCGCCGCGGCGCCGCTTGTCGCGGCGTTGACCGACCGGGTCATGCGCGAAGCCACGCATGCCGCCGAGCGTCGCGGTGGCCGACTCGATCCGCCGGTGGTTGTGGTCCTCGACGAGGCGGCCAACGTCTGCCGTATCGCCGACCTGCCCGACCTCTACAGTCATCTCGGTGCGCGCGGCGTTCTCCCGGTGACGATCCTGCAGTCGTACCGCCAAGGCGTCCGGGTGTGGGGCGAGGCGGGCATGGACGCGATGTGGTCCGCGTCCACCGTCAAGGTCATCGGCGCGGGCATCGACGACGCGAAGCTCGCCGACGATCTGTCCCGGCTCATCGGCGATCACGACGTGACTGTCCGATCGGTGTCATACGGACCTGGAGGGCATACGGAGTCGTCGACGCTTCGACGGCAGCGCATTCTGGCTCCGGAGGATATCCGCGCGCTCCCGCGCGGGAAGGCGCTCGTGCTGGCCACCGGCAGCAAGGCCGCAATGGTTCAACTCTTGCCTTGGTACAACGGACCACATCGGACGACCGTGCAACGGGCGGCGGCTCACGCCACCGCCGAGCTGACCACGCGCGCCCGGCTCGGCCAGGAGGTCGCACGATGACAGAGGAGCCATTCGACCTCGCCAAATACCTCGACGAGCAGATCGCGCGGCTACGCGCACAGGTCGCCGCCGGCGACGAGGAAGCCGCTGCGAAGCTACACGCGCTGGAGAGCCGGCTCGACGAGTATGAGGCTGGCGGGATCACTCCAGCCGCCGGCGCTGAGGGCGATCGAGGGTTGGGTCAGACCCGGTACGCCTCCGTACAGGAGTGGGTCGAGACCTACTTCGTGCAGTGCTACGTCCGCCCGCTGGGTGGGGAGTGGCGTTGGTGCCCGCGATGGTGGGACCACGCCGAGGCCATCACGCGCTTGGAGGCGCTGTGGCGATCTTGGGAAGCGCTCTCGCGAGATCCTGCCCTGGGCATGGCGACCTGGCTCACCCAGCACCTCGACCCGCAGCTGCCACAGCTCATGGGCAACCGGGGGCCGTTCGCCAGGTGCTCCGACGAGCGACACGAAGCAGCCAAGCCGATGCGTATTGACCCACCGCCAGACGGTTGGTGGGAATCCCCAGACGAAGGGTGATCACACAACCTGTCCACAGATCATGCGACTGCACCTGGACCATCCATCGTGACCACCGACGATGGATGAATCCGATCCGCCCAGTAGGGAGTCAAGCGCCATGGACACGGTCCACCGCGAGCTCATCCGTCGCGCCCACGCGTCCGTTGCGTGGTTGCTCCAGGACGAGCTAATCCCTGGCCACATCGCTGACCACCTCACCGATGGCCTCGTCGAGCTGGGGCAGCTAGCGCACCCGCCGCATGTACCGACGCGGCCGACCGGGGCGGTCAGCGATCCAGTGATTGTCCTCGCCGGAGTGCGCGCCGAGCTTCAATCGGTCATCGCCGGCGACGCTGCGGCCACGGAGATACTCACCCTCGGACGCGCGAGCCGGGAAATGGCGATGGCCGAGCGGGAACTGACCGGCCAACCCTGCCTGGTTCTGCGCGAGACCCGAGACGAAGACGCCGCGATGGCGGCGATCGGCCGATGAGCGGCTGGGGGACCGCCGTCGACGACCTGGCGAAGGCCGTCTCCCAGTTACTCGTCGTGGGCCCGACGCAGGTCGAGCGTCTGGCCGATCCTGCTGCGGTCGTAGGGGCGCGGAACGTTGTCTTGGCTGAAGCACGCGCCTTGATCGGGGCAGTGACCGAAACGCCGCTGCGACCGGCTCGCGACGTTACTGCTCAGGAGATGGCTGACCACCCAGCGACCGCGCTCGTCGCGGCACTTGGTCGGTTGCCGGCAGCGAATGGTGCAACGCCGTCGCCGGCAGCCACTCCGCTTCACTCGGCGGCAACGCCTGTCGAGCGGCTCTGGCACGATGCGGCCCGCGCCTGCATCGCGCTCGAGGCATACAGCGGCGCCATGGGCCGGCTGCCGGATGACGTCGCGTGGAAGGTCGTCCGCGACCTGTCCGACATCGCAGCAGCCCTCTCCTACCTCGATGGCGACCTCGCCGAACTGCTTCCCTCCGACCATCCGGCCTCGGCGATGTTGGCTGAGGGCGGTGGCCAAGGAGTGCTGCGCGTAGCCGCCGTCGAAGCGCAGGCCCGCATTGATCATCACCTTGCAGGCGCCATGCCCCCCGATCCAGAACATCGCCGCGGAATCGGTGGCACGCGGCTCCCAGCGCCCAATGGGGTGCACGAGCTCGCTGCGGTGACTCGCCACCTGGCCGCGGTAATGGCTCATCGCTCCAGTGATCTCTCCATCGACGAAGTCAAGGCCGTGGCACGGCTCCTACACGGCGGCTTCGACAACGTCGCAGCAATCCTGGAACGACCGCCGGCCGCGTCCGACGACTGGAAGAGGGCAGCGGCGGCGCTACGTGCGGGGCTGCCGGCCTTCGACCGCCTACGCCGCCCTCCGGCGGCCACGCTGCTGCCTGCAACCCTCGCAATTCCGACTGTCCTGCGAAGCATCCGAGTCCAGCTCGACGCGCTGCTCGGTGTGGCTCACCGGCTGCCGGCGGATGCCCCGATTGACCAGTGGCAGCGGCTGGCCGAGCCGGCCGTGGCGTGGGTAGCTGCGACGCCTGCGCTGATCAACGCGACCGCGGCATCACTTCATGCGGCAATTGGCGCGGGCAAGATCCTGGTTCCCGCCGACCCACAGCCGGATCGTGCAGACCTGCAGTGGGTTCCCGTGCGGCCCGGACATGCTGGCGCCCAGGAGTTGCTCGGCAGAGCGGCCTCCGCGGTCCGGGAGGCGCGAAACTCCGCGAGAGCTTTGCCACGGTTCGGTCACCTTGATGCCCCTTTCGCCGCAGGGACGATCCGGCTGCGGGCAGGACACGCTCGCGCAGAGCTCCAGACCGTGTTGCGAGGCCGCGTTACGCCGCTCCCATCGCACCCGAGGGACGACCTCCCTCGAAGGCCCGGACGGAGCCGATAGTGCAGGCGAGCATCAAGGACCTACCGATATCCACCACTTGTCGTCGCGTCGGACAACCTGGGTGTCGCTGCCGGTCGACGGCTCTTCGTCGAACGCGACTGCGGAAGCCGGGATGGTGGCTGTATCCCCGTTGAGCTCGATCATGTCGTCGTCAACCTCGACGTCGTGAATCTCTTCACGCCGGTCGGCCGGGTACTGCGCTGCGAGGGCCGTCTGACAGTCGCTCCCTCCCTGGCTGATGGCGTCGAGGACGTCCTGAGTGAAGAGCTCGCAAGCTTGCTCGAACTCGCCGTCCGCTATGCGCTCGTGCAGGGCTGTCACAACGCCTGCGGGAGTGTCCTGAGGATCGTCACCCCCGCAGCCAGATAGACCTGCGACCAGCCCGACGCCCACCACGATCAATCCCGAGCACCCGTTCATGGGACAAGCGTGCGCCCCAGCGACCGCGATCGTCGCCATCAACCCGGAAGACGACCCCGCCACGTAAAGTTCGGAGTCCAGGAACGGAGGAGTGAGCGGTGGCAGGCGCAGCGGTACCCGACTTCGACGAGCGCCTTGCTGCTTTCACATCGGCCACGTTCAAGGACCTCCGGCCTGGCCAGCGCCAAGTCCTCTCGGCGTACGCCGCGGATCATCTCGACACAAGCGACCTGGCGATCGAGATGCCGACCGGGGAAGGCAAGACCCTGCTGGCGCTCCTCATCGCAGACTTGGCGCTCGACCAGGGTCGATCCGTGGCTTACCTGACCGGCACCCGCCAGCTGGCAGAGCGGGCCGAGGAGGAGGCCAAGAAGCTGGGTCTCGACACCGTCCGCTTCGCCTCCAAGGACTACGGCGGCGCCAAGCTCGACGACTATCACCAGGCCCAGGCGGTCGGCGTCATGAACTACTGGGTGTACTTCAACAGCAAGCCCGTCCCGAAGCCGGCCGACCTGGTCATCTTCGACGACGCCCACCTCGCGGAGCAGCCGCTCAGCTCACTGCAGACGCTGCGCATCCCTGACAAGCTCGGCCCGGCGCGCGTGCTGTATCGAACCGTTTGCGACCTGGTGGTCGCCCACACCGACGCGTACCCAGGTCTGCAGGCCATGCGCGACGGCACCGCGCGGCCGGGCACGCCACCGGAGCTGCTGTCGTTCAGCGACTGGGCCGCAATCGCCACGGCAGCGCGAGACGCGGTCGAGGCGTCGCCCTACGTGGGTGACAAAGAGATCAAGTACATCTGGCCGAAGGTGCGCGATCACCTCAGTCGCTGCGGTGTGCTGATCGGACCATCCGGAATCGAGATCCGCCCATATCACCCGCCGACCGCGCTCAACGCGGGCTACAGCCAGGCGAAGCAACGGCTCTACCTGTCAGCAACGCTCGGCTCGATGGACGACCTCCAGCGCCGTGTCGGGGGTGGCCGGATCACCCGGCTGGTGACGGAGGAGCCCCTGCCTGCCGGCGCCACAGGTGAGCGACTGCTCGTGTTGAACCCGAGCGGGGGTCAACCCACCGACGAAAACGTGCTGGACTGGGCGCTCGATCAGGTCACGGCCACCGGCGGACGAGCGGCCTGGCTGTGCGCAAGTCACGCCGAAGCCGACACCCTCCAAACACAACTGACCACGGTCGGACACGCCGTCTATCGGCTTCGTCCTGGCGACGACGACATGGTGGACGCCTGGAGCCGCGCACCGAGTGGGCAGTTGGTCACTGCCGGACGCTACGACGGGCTTGACCTGCCGGGTGACATCTGCAGGCTGGTCGTCATCACGACCGTGCCCCAAGCCAGCAGCGAGTTCGAGCGGTTCGTGGTCGCCTACCTCGGCGACGCCAGCTTCATGCGTCACCGGGTTGGGCAGCGGGTCACGCAGGCGCTCGGCCGGGCCAATCGCACGGAGACCGATCGGTCGATGTACCTCGGCCTCGACCCGACCTTCGCCCAGATTCTCGCCGACCAGGCGGTCCGAGCCTCGATTCCGAACGGCACCCAAGCCACGGTCAGGGCTGCTCTGGAGCTCTACGACCAGGGTTGGGACGCCACCATGGGAGCGTGCGAGACGTTCTGGGAGGAGACGGCCGAGGACGCCTCAGAATCGGAGCCGGAGATCGATTCGGCCGATGCCGCGCCAGCGCGACGTAAGGCCCGGCCGGGCCGCAGCGCAGGTGGGAGCGGTGAAGTGGCCAGCGCGGAGGCCGAGGTGTCAGCCGCCACCGACCTGTGGATTGGCGATCAGGCGTCAGCAGCCACGCAAGCACGGGAGGCGGCAACACTGCTCGCCGCCGCCGGGGAGACCGAGCATGCCGCGTTCTGGCGGTATGTCGAGGCGCACGCCTTGTTCGACCGCGGGCGTCCCGAAGACATGGCAGCCGCTCGGGCGGCACTCGAAGACGCGACGACCAAGGGACCACGCACGACCTGGTTTCGCCGACTGTCGCGAACCGTGGCGGATCTCAGCGGTCACGAGGGTGCCGCTGACGACACCGACCGCTTCTTCCTTTCCTGGGACGAGTGGCGTCGTGAGGTTGGCGCTCGCCTGGACCACGCGCTGTCCGAGGGGCGGACGTTGCTCACGGGCAGCCATGATCAACAGTGCGAGGGCCTGAAGGTGCTGGCTCGGCTGGCCGGGGCCAGCGGCGAACGGCCGCCCAAGACGGAACAAAGCGCGACTGACTGCCGCTGGACCTGGTCAACGGTCAAGCGCGGCGAGCGACGGGTCTGGGAAGTCAAGACTGGAAACGTCGAGGCCGTCGCGCGCGGTGACGTCAATCAGCTGTTGGGCCAGATCGAGGTCGAGACCAAGCGAGCCGCCAAGACCCGGGTCTACGGGTGTCTCCTGACGCGGGCGACCGCTACCAAGGTTGACGCGGCGGAGGCGGCACGCGACAAAATCGCCCTCATGAGCCACGAGGCTGCAGTGCGCTTGTATGACGTGCTGGCAGATCGGCTTCGGCACTATGCCGCGCTCTGCGGCGATGGCAACGCGGAGGCTCGAGGCAACGCGCGGACAAAGATAGAGGCGCTACTACCGCCGGACGGCTGGCTTGGTCGACTACTTGCTCCCACACAAGGCAAGGTCATCAACGTCGATGATGTGGCGGGCCTGTTTCCGCCGCGCTGAAAGTCATCCCCCTTGGGCGGCAGTAACCGCCGCTGCTTCGAAGCTATGCAAGCGCAGCGAGGGTGACGCGGACAGCACGCGGCAGCAATGATCCACACCTAGCCACTCGCACGAGCGTCGCGAGGTTCTGCCACATGACCCGGCGCACCTGCTCCTGGTCCAGTCCGTGGATTCGAGCGATGGCGTCCTCGACGTTGTCGACATTGCCCGGCCGCCGGCTGCGGCCACCCGATCGATCGCCGAAGGGATGGTCTGTTTCAGCGAACACCCGGTCCAGCGGCAGAAGGCGCAGGACGTCAGGACGCTTGAGCATCGCGGCGTTGATCGAGAAGTAGCAGCCGAGCGCGACCGCCCGCCTGGTCTCGTCCTCATCTCCGAGCCACCAATGCAACACAGCACCTTGGATCGGCTGGGTTGCCAAGCAGCTGAGGATCATCCCCGTGGCGGCGTAGCTGTGGATGCTGGTGATTCGGGGGGGCTCCTGCAGCATCGTGAGGATGGCCGAGAAGGTGGCTCGCTGGGTCTGCAGGGACACCCGTGACTTGCCGTCCAGCCCGACCTCGCTGACGTAGGCAGTCTTTGAAATGAGATCGGCGAAGCGCGTGGGGTCGAACGTGTTCTGCACCCCCACCAGGCCCGGGTGGCAGCCCACGCCCCAGATCGTCCATTGGTCGGACCGGCTGAGGGCATGCTCAGCCTCATCCAGTGAGCGGGTGGCCGCGAAGATGAGCGACCCGAGTTCCGATAGGTCGGATGCCGCGATGTCGGCCTCGATGTGCGCGTGCAGGTCGATCGGAGGCAGGCGTTTCACGGATAGAGGCTCCGTAGTTCCGCGAGGCCGCGCTGGCAGAGGTCGAGGGCGTCGCGCATCGGGTAGTTGTCGGGGAGGCCAAGTGTGGCGAGGTCCCTGGCCCTCACGCCTCGGCGGATGAAGTTGCGAACCGGCTGCTCGACCGACTTGCCGTCGAGCCACTTCTGCACGACCGGGTTGCTGCTCGGCGCGATGTAGTCCGTCAGGTCGGCCACGCCCGAGGCGGCAAAGGATGCTCGGCGGAGAACGCAGCCGAAGCAGATGCCACAGGACCGCTCCGCCGAGATGTGATGAGCCCGCTGGCCGGTCAGGGCGCAGGAGTGGGTCTTGCTCAGGAAGGCGGATGCCTCGTCGTCGCCCACGAGATCGACGACCCGCTGGTACATCTCGCCCTTCGTGCTCTGGGCGAAGGGATTTTTGATGACCGCGTGCGCGCCGGCCTTGGTCAGCACCGCTGCGAGGTTCTGCAGAAACGCCGGGTGCGTGGTGCGGGTGGACAGACTGCCGAGGCGCTCCGGTCCCAGCGGCGGATTGAGCGAGGCGAAGCCGTTTTCCGGGATCCACAGTGGCACCTTGTGGGTGGACGCAACGGCCAGACCGAGTGCAAGGAACAGCAGCGAGCGTGAGCGGCTGGTCGGTTCGGACGGGTACGACGTGCCGTCGATCCGTTGGCTGCCACGGCCGAGGTGTACCACCACGTGCCTCTGGCTCGGCCCGGGCACCAGACGCTCAATCTCGGCCGCAACGCGGCGTTGGATCGGGGCGAGCATGGTGTTGCTGAAGTGCGACAGCAGGATGTGGTGCTCGTCCGGCACGAGTAACGAGCGAGAGTAGAGCCCACCGATCGCCGAGTCGGCGCCGCCGCTGAGCAGGACGACTCGTTTCGGCACCCCGCTGGTGGACGGCAGAGCAACTGCCTCGACGGGCGCCTGCTCGTGGGTGAACGAGAGTGTCCAGCGGTCACCGCTCAGGAAGCCCAGCACGCCGGCGAGCTCGTCGGCCACGGCCTTCCAACGAGTGGGATCGGAGACGGGAATCTCCAAGTCGAGCGGGCGCTGGTTCCAGTTCGAGCCCTGCCCCTCGCGAAGGACGGAACGGTCGGCCGCGAAGGCCGTGAGCGCGATCCGGACGACGTCGATGTTCAGTTCCGGGACAGGTCCGAGCACACCCAGGCTCGGGCCGATGCCGGAGGTGAACGACGACCGTTGATCGCTCAGCCAGTAGAACGACGAGGTCGCCTCGGCCGCGGGCACGTCATTGGCGGCAGACAGGCGAAGGCTGAAGCGGGGCATCAGTCGCCGACCCCAACGATGCCGCGGATGGTTTCCAGTCCGGCCTCGACGGCTCGGCTGATCTCGTCTTCCGTCGCACCATCAACCGAGAGGGTCGCCTGAGCGGCCATGGCCTCGGCTGCGTCGCGGATATCGCTCTCGGCGACGTCCGCCCGCTCGTGGCTGTTGACCAGATCACCGGTCTCGACGAGCAGCGTCTCGGCGATGATCGTGGCGATTGTCTGGCGGACGATCTCGTCTGGTGTCGGCGGGTTGCCGTCACGCTCCTGCTCCAGGACCCACTCCCCGACCTCTGCGGCGACGAGGCGCTGCTCATGGTCCTCGATTGTGCTGTCCGGTGCGGCGCAGGCCATGTCGACGATGCGGCGCAGCACCTCGAACTCATCGCCAAGACCGCGCAGTTCGTTGTAGTCCAGGCCGAGGCGCTCGAGGGTTGCCGCGTCGCCGGTGCGGTAGGCGTAGGCCGCCGCAGCCGCCCGTCCAGCGGTGCGCGCTGAGGCTGCGGCCGATCGCTGCGGGCCACCGCCGCTACGAGAGCCACCTCCGCCCGAGGTGCCGCCCCCACCGCCGCCACCAGGGCCATCGCCGCCTCCCCCGCCCGACGAACGCGGACGGATCAGGTTGATGACGCGCTGAAGCACAGCCGGGTCGAGTGGCTGGCGATCGCCGTTCTCACCCTGGGGCGCGTCAGGTCCCGGGAGCCCATCCAGGTAATCGCCGATGGCGTCACGAACCGCCTTACCGTCCTTGCCGCCGCTGCCGGAGTACGCGCCACTCGTACCCATCAGGCAGTCCCCTGGCTGGTCAGCGCACTCTCAACCGATCGCTTCACCCTGCCGTCGGGCAGCTTGCCCTTCCAGATCGTCAGCACGCTTCGGATCTCAGGAGGGTCATCTGGCTTGAACTGCAGTGGCGTCGCGAACGTGATGTCGCTCGGCGGCAGCATGAGCAGCGCGTCGCGCGCATCTGCCACGACGCCCGGCTGACGACGAACGATTCGGAAGATGGCGTTGATCGCGGCCTTCTGTTTAGCCGGCTGATCTCGCATGGTCCGGCCGATGTGGCGCAGCAGGTCGGTGGCGTCGCCGGTGCCGAGTTTGTCGAGCTCGTCGTCGGTCACGGACGCACGCTCGCGAGTGGACTCCGAGAGGAGGTTAGCTGCGATGTCACGCAGCCGCTCCGGCAGGCTGTCGTCGATCAGAGTGACGCCGGCGAAGGTCGCGGCAAGGGTCAGATACGGCGAGAGGTCAAGTCCGCGCAGCGAAGGCGCGAGCTTGGCCCAGCGCACCATGGCCTGCGAGAACTGCCCGGACACAGCCACAGCATCCGGAGGGCTGCGCGTTGCGCGGGCAGCTCGGCGCGGGCGCTCCATCGGCTCGGTGTCCGCTGCTGCGGCGTCGCTGGACCTGTCCTCTCCTTCCGCCGGCGTTTCCACGGGTGCTGGCCTGCCGGCCTCGTCCTCGAGCCGGCCCAGCTGATCCCGCATCTCGCCCTTGGCGAACCAATTGAGCAGCAGCTTGAACTCCGGCTTCATAAGGGCTTCGAGGGTCATGAGTTTGGCGACCACCGCAGCGTCCAGGCTGATGCCGCGACGCGAGGCCACGGACTGGCGGACGTGGAGGTCGTTGAGAAAGCGCTTGATGTAGCGCGGATTTCCCCTGAGCTTCTCGTAGAGCAGTGGTGTGAGACGGGTCGCGAACGCCAGCTCGTCATCCATTGCGAGGCCGGCGATCTCGCCGATGTCATCGACGGAGCCGCCCGTGCGGCGCACCTCGGCGCAGCGGCCGATGAGAGTGGCAAGCTGAGGCTTGCCGGCGGTGGCTTCGAGCTGCAGAAGCAGCAAGTACGCCTGGGTGTCGAAATGGCTAAGCGCGGGCAGCGGAATCGTGGTCTGCACGATCTTGTGCAGGTAGAGAGTGGCCGGGTCCTGCTGATCGTCGTCGCTCTCCTCGGGCCGGCCCGTCGACTTGAAACGCGTCCGGATGGCGTCAGCTACTCGGTCCTCATCGGCCGCGATGACGAACGACATCTTCGGCACCGCCAGGAAGAGACGCATCGCCTCCAGACTCTCGACAACCGTCTCGGGCAGACAGCGATCGAGATCGTCGACCAGGACAACCACGGCGCTGATGTGCTCGAGGTCGTCGGAGCCGATCAGCTGGGCGAACTCGTCGTGGAACTCCTCCAGGCCGCGCACCGACTCCTCGTCGCCCTCCTTGGGCTTCACCAGCTCGACGAGCTTGTCGAAGTCCGGGATCTGGAGGGTGAGCGATGAGGTCGCCGCCAGCTTGATGGCCTTGGCCCAGTCGATCCGCTTACCCAGACGTGCAAGCAGGTTCTTGGCCTTGTCGGTCTTCGTCTCCGACGTGTTGATCTCACTGGCCAGCGCGGCCAGCACCTCAGCGATGAGGCTTTCCTTAGCGCCATTCGTCGGGTCGTAGCGCCACGGGTCGGTCGGAATGACCAGCACCTTCTGCGTTTCGGTCTTACGCCGGTCAAGCTCCTGACCGACCAGGCCGAGCACGGTGGTCTTGCCGCTGCCCCAGCTGCCGGACAGGCCGAGGGCTACCGGATCGAGCGCCTCGTCCAGCAGCGCGTCGGCAACCGTCTGAGCGACGGCATCGAAGGACAGCAGATCGACCTTGGCAGGGTCGTCGGACCAGAGCGATATGGCGGCCGCGGTCATGAGGTGCCTCCGAACCACAACCGCGCGCCGCGCTGAGCCAGCTCGCGCTTGCGCTCGTCGTAGTCCGGCACGACGCGGGCGAGCAGTTGCCAGAACGCCGGGCCGTGGTGGGCCTCGCGCAGGTGCGCCAACTCGTGGGCCAGGACATAGTCGACCAGCTGCGGCGAGAGCTGAAGGGTTGCCCAGTGGATGCGCACACGCCGTCCGGCGGTGGCGCTGCCCCACTTGTGGCCGAGATCAGCGACCTCGATGGCCCCCGGTTCGACGCGCAGGCGTTCCGCCCATGAGCGGACGCGGGGACGCAGCCAGGTGACGCCACACCGCTGATACCAGGCGATCAGATGAGCGGGGCCGTCTGAAGCGAGTTCGCGAGGCATGACCAGTCGGCCGCGCTCGAGTCGCACCGCGCCATCAGTCTCGGCGAGTTTGAGCCTGTGACTGCGGCCGAGGTACAGGAAGCCTTCGCCGTCGACGAGTTCCTTGGTGACCGGCTCGTGCTGGAGCACTTCCTTTTCGGCGAGCTTGCGGTAAACCCAGTCGCGTTTTGAGGCGAGGAATCGCGTCAGCTCGTCCGTTGCGACATCACCGGCCGCCCGCAGTCGCAGGGACCCGTCGGCCTCGATGGTGAGCTTGGCCTTGCGGCTGGCGCCGCCAGTCTCAACCGGGACGCGCAATCCGTCGAGGTGCAGCACGGCGGCACTCATGGGCGCTTCCCTCCGGCCACGCGCTGGGCGATCAGCGGCTGATTAGCACGGGCCAGTTCCATGACCTTGTCGGCGACGGCGGCCTGCTCGGCGAAGGGGAACAGGTCGCGGTCGTCGAGGGTATGGATGATCCGCCTACGCAGCTCGTCCTGGGCGTGGGGGTTGTGCCAGAAGCGGACGAGGCCGGCGTGATCGGCGATCTCGACGACGATCTCCTCGGCCAGGTGCACGATGTCGACGCGGATCTCGTCGGGCAGGCTCGCGTCGGTGGCGAACTCGCTCTCCAGCAGCCCGTAGAAGCGCGCCACCAGGGGATCCTCATGGGCGCGATCCGCGCCACCGGACTCGTCGGTGGTATCGCCGAGCAGCACCTCTAAGGCCAGACTGAGTTGCTCCCACTTGCCGGTGAGCGTCTTAAGGATTTCGTCGAGGCGTTCGGAGAGCTTGGTGTAGCGGGCCGGGTCCTCGTCGAAGTTCTTGCGGATGTGAAAGCGCAGCGCATGTTCCATCTCCGACGCCTTGGCCTTGTCCGAGGTGAGGCCCTTGACCTTGGCGAGGAAGTCCGGCGCGGTGATCGAGACGGGTGGGATCTTGGCGGCGATGTCGAGCGACGTGACGTGCTCGTCGATCAGAGCCCGCACCTTTTCGCCGTACAGCGACGGATCGAAATCGCCCATGCCGTCGTCCCGGTAGCGGCGACGAGCCACCTTCTGGATGATGCCGAGCCGCTTGGCGTCGCCCACGAACGGGAGCGCCTCAGGGCGCGGTAAGACGGTGTCCAGCGTGGTTAGGAACTGCTTTAGCAGCACGCCGAAGCGAGCGCGAAGTGCCTCGTCGGAGAGGACATCGACACAGGCCTCGATGTCCTCGTCGGTGTCGAAGGTGTCGATGCCCGCCTGCGCGAACACAGCCACCGTCCTGGCATGACGGTCACGCAACTTGGGGACCTCGTCGGCGATCGAGGCCAAGGCCCCGATCGCGTCCTCAGCGTCTTCTGGTGCATATGCCTGGAGCGCCTTCTGTAGGTGGGCGCCCACACCGAGGTAGTCGACCAGGAACCCCGCGGCCTTGCCGTGTGCCGTGCGGTTGACCCGCGCGATGGCCTGCAGCAGCTCGGCGTCCTGGATGAAGCGGTCGAGATACAGCACCTGCTCGACAGGTGCATCGAACCCGGTCAGCAGCATGGTCCGGACCAGCAGGAACGCCACCGGACTGGCTTGTTCGCCGGTCGGGCCAAGCGACTTCTTGAAATCGGCGATGACGGCATCCTGGCGGGCCTTGTCGGTCCACTGCGCCCAGGTCGGATCGTCGTTGTTGCTGCCTGAGATGACCGGAACGAAGTTGAGGATGCGGATCAGATCGAGGTGCGGCAGTGCCCGGACCAGGACCTGCTTGCGCCGGTCGAGGCCGTCAATGTCGAGACTTCCGGCGGCTGCACCACTGACCAGATGCCCCGACAGGCCCTCGATTTGGGCGACGAGGTCATCTCGGGCCGCCAGCAGCGCGTCGCGGTAGCGAACCGTCGCCAGGCGGCTGGTGGCGGAGAGCTGAGCCTTGAAGCCACCGGGCAGGACGGTCGAGACGTAATGCCAGAGCATAGACTTCGCCTTGGCGGCAATGAGGTTCGGGGCTTCGAGGACCGCACCGGTCGTGGCATAGCGGGCCTTGAGCTTCTCCACCTCCTCGGCGGTGTGCTCGGTGAACATGTCCTCGAACAGCTCGTCGAGGTCGCTGCCGCCGGCCACCGCGCCCTTGGCGGTGCGGCCTTCGTAGAAGATCGGGATTACCGCGCCGTCGTCCTCGGCCTGGCGGATCGTGTACTTGTCGATGAACGTGCCGAAGATGGCGTCGGTGCGCTTCTTGCCCTCGCGCATGATGGGGGTGCCGGTGAAGCCGATCTTCGCCGCGTTCGGCAGCGCGGCCATCAGGTTGGCGTGCAGGGTCGAGGTTTGGGAACGGTGGGCCTCGTCGACCAGGATGACGACGGTCTCGTCCGTGTTGAGGACGCCGAGCACCTCGTTCTTCTCATCACCCGCCATGCGCGTTTCGCCCGCGCCCGAGGCGTCGGAGTCGCGGTACTTCTGAATCATGGCGAAGACCAGCGCCGGGCCCTTCTCGGCCAGGATCGTCTTGAGCCTGCTGGTGCGACGGGCCCGCTGAACACCCTCACCGGACAGCTTCGCCGTCTCGGACAGCTGCTTTTCCAGATCGGTCCGATCAGTGACGATCACGACCTTGAAGGCTCGCAGGACCGGATCCGAGCGCATCGCCCGGACGAGGAAGACCATCGTGAGCGACTTGCCCGAGCCCTGGGTGTGCCAGATCAGACCGCCGCGGCGGTCACTCTCACCGTCGACGGCACGGGTCTTGCCGGTGCGCAGCCGCTGCAACGCCCGACCCACCGCGCGGTATTGCTGGTAGCGGGCGACAAGGTTGATCCGTCGGCCGTTCACCTCCGTGAACAGTGTGAAGTGCCGCACGATGTCCAGCAGATTGGCCGGGGTCAGCATGCCGGCGACGAGAAGTTCCTGCCCCGTCAGATCAGCTGCGGCCTTCGCGAGACGCGCGGCGAGTTCGTCGCGTGACAGCGGAGCCGCATCCTTCCACTCCAGGTAGTGCTCCGGACCGGACGTGAACGTGCCAACCCTGGCCTTGTCCCCGAATGTGGAGACGACGAACTGGTTGGTCCAGAACAGCTGCTCGTTGCCCTCCGGCGCACCGAGGCACCGCTGATTGGCGTAGCGGCGCAGCTGGTTGATGCCCTCGGCCATCGGGTCAGTAACGTACGGACTCTTGCACTCGATCACCACCAGCGGGATGCCGTTCACGAACAGCACCACGTCAGGAGCGACAAACTTCTTCGCCTGCCCACCAGGCTCGTCAACCCGGAACTGATTGATCGCCAAGAAATCGTTGCGTTCCAGGTGCTCGAAGTCGATGAAGCGGATCCGCTGCGACCGGCCCTGATCCCACTCCGGAACCCCTGACACCGACACGCCCTCAAGCAGGCGCTCAGTCATCCGTGCGTTGAGCTCGATGAGCTTGCCCACTTCAGATCGCGTCAGCGACGAGACGATCTCGGAGAGGCGGGAGTCGTCCAGCCATGGCGCACCATCCGGACCTGGGTTGATCTTGAGCAACGCAGCCCGGAGGCGTTCCTCGAGGATCGAGCCACGAAAGGAGTCCCGCTCTGTGAGAGCGGGATCCGACTTCGAACCCTCGATCACCGACCACCCGAGATCGGCCAGCTGATCCAGCAGCGGCTTCTCAACGTCCGTGTACTCGGGTCCGGCGCTCACGACAGGGCCCCTTCAGGGACGCGGACACGGCCCGAGAGGAGGTCCCACATGAGGCCTCGCTTGAGCGATCGCAACTTTGCCAACTCATCCCGCTCCGACTTGATCCGCGCCGTGAAAGCAGCGACCGAGTCGACGATCTGGAGTTGGCGCTCAATAGATCGGAGAGGCACTGGGAACTGCTTAATCTGTTGCGAGTTGATTGTCGCGAGGTTCGTCGTTTGCTTCGATGCAGCAAGAAAGTAGCGCTTTCCAATTCCCGAGCCAGTGACCATTGACAAGTATCGAGGATCCAGCTCACCAGGGCGACAACGAACGCGAAAGATATGGTTCTGATGGAGGCAACCGAGGATTTGCCCCTCCCAGACCGCGCCTCTTCCAAGCTTGTCTGCGTCTCCGCCTTCGTTCATCAAGACATCTCCGGGCCGTAACTCGAAGCGATGGAGATCCGATCGCTTTACGCGAACTGACTTCACATCGCTTAGATCCAGGCGTCCATCCTGAACATTGGCCACACGAAGATACAGGCGTGAAACAGTCCCCGGACCGTGAGGCTCTGAGCCAAGGGTCACACCAGCGCCCACATCAGCCAACGACCCAAGGGACGCTACGCGTTGGACATCGCCGCCCTGCAGGGAGTCCCGAATGTACCCAGAACGGCACTTCTCCAGCTTCTCAACAATCAAGCCCAGCGCCGTTATCTGGTCATCGAGCGTCGTCAATATCTCGACGAGCTTCGTCTGCTCCGCCCGAGACGGCGGGTCCATGGGGAATACGCGGAGGTCTGAGAGGTCGATCTTCTTCGTCCCGTGTGTCGACTCGCCGACAAGTCGCAGGAAGTCGGCGGCGTGGCCTTGAAACCAATACGCCAAGTAGCGGGGCAATAGATCGGGGCCGGGCAGGACGGCCTTCACGTCCTGATTAAAGGCCGCGGGAGAAGCCAGCTGACTCACCGGAAAAGTGTGTGCGAGGATCATCCCTCGTACGACGACATATGTTGCCGTGGAGACAGCCAACCTCGACCCAGCCGCTACGCCAGCGGGTGTCAGATAATCGGTCGTCCCTTCAAGATCAAAGGACTTCATGTCCTTCGGCGTTATCCACGGGATTTCTCCACTCCAGAGCTTCGGGTTCGCTTTCGATGGGGTACCACCGGACTGCCAGCTGACGTAGTCGTCGAGTACGCCACCGGAATCAAGTAGGGACCGCCTGGTTGAGAACTCATTCATAGCCGAGCTCCCTCAGAAACCCCGCAAGCTTCGCGGCAGCTGCGTCTCGTTCGGCTTCGAGCGACGAGAGCGGGATCTGGTACTTGTCCCACCAGGTCTCGAAGGCGGAGATCACCACGCGCCGGTGCCGCGTGATCCGATCCTGCGCTTCAGCGACTAGGTCGTGCTCCATCGCATCAAGGGCGAGCTGCCGAGCGGTTGCGTCGTCGAGCGCTTCGCTTGCCTCTGCGAGCCGGTGGGCGAAGGCTGCCTTTTCGGCCTTGAGCTGCTTCTTGGTGGCGGTGAGCTTGCTCTTCAGCTTCTTGATCTCGGCCGGTGAGAGCGCATCCTCGCTTGGCTCGGCGTCATCCTCTTCATCGTCGGACGTGGTGGCTGCCTTGATCGTGGAGTCCGTCTGGGCGACCTCGGCCTCCAGTGCGGCGAGCTGGTCGAGGTACTCGGGAAGCAGCGCACGGGCGACCTTGTGATCGAGCGGGTTGACCTTGGCCTTCTCCTCTTCGAGGGCGTCGAGGACGGTGGCGACCCAGGCCTCGATAAGACCGCGGTAGCCAAGCGTGGCCAGCGCCTTCAAGTCGGGGAGGCTGGCGCCCCACCAGGAGGCAATGATGCCGCTAACGGCGAAGGAGTCCAGAAGTGCTGTTGCCTGCAGAGCACCCCGGAACGTCTCGATGAAGTCCTTCCGAAGCTCGACGAGGTCGGCAGCGGACTGCAGCTTGTCGAAGCCATCCTCCTCGGCATGCCACCAGCGTTCGATCGCAGAGGTCACGCTCGTCTCGGCGGCGATCACGCCGGCATCCGCCTCGATCAGGCGGCGCAGGTCGCGCCGGTCAGTGACGACATCGGCGTATTCCAGGTAGTCCTCGTCCTTCGGGATGAGGAGGTGCTCCGGCTTCATCCCGTGCGCGGCGAACAAGTCAGCTTTGGCCTCGACCTCTCGGATCGGGATGCCACCATGCAGGTGCGCCCGGACATCCTGAGGCTCAGGTTCGGGCGTGGTGTCGACATAGCGACGGATGTTGAGGTTGTCATCGCTCTCGGCCAGCTCTTCGCGACTGACCACCCGAGCGAAGGCGGGCAGGTCTCCGAAGGTTCGGTAGGCCGAGACGATCTTCTCGATGTGCTCCGGCTCGAGGTAGTTCTGCGCCCGGCCCTCGCGGTAGTCGCGGTCGGCGTTGATGAACAGCACCTTGCCCTTGCGCTCGGCGGGCCTGGACCCGAGCGAGCGCAGCACGAGGATGCAGGCCGGGATGCCGGTGCCATAGAAGAGCTGAGGGCCGAGCCCGATGACCGCCTCGATGAGGTCGTCGTTCAGGAATCCGGTCCGGATGCGACCCTCGTCGCCTCCCCGGAAGAGCACGCCGTGGGGCATGACGGTGGCGACCATGCCACCCGGACGGGTGACGCCCAGCATGTGCTGGACGAACATCAGGTCGGCCTTCTTGCCCTTCTCTGGCGTGTAGCCGTACCGGAAGCGCTCCGGGAACGGGATGGCGTCGGCGGAGTAGTTCATCGAGAACGGCGGGTTGGTGATCACCCGATCGAAGCGCTGGAGCTCCCCACCGGTGATGTGGGCGGGGTCTTCGAGGGTGCCGTCGTCGTTGTTGCGGAGGTCGGCGTCAGGGATGCCGTGGAGCAGCATGTTCATCTTCGAGATGGCCCAGACGCTGCCGTCCTTCTCCTGGCCGGCCAGTGCGAGGTTGCGGCCGTCGCCGCCAGACTCCTCGACGTATTCCTTGGACAGGATCAGCATGCCGCCCGAGCCGGTGCACGGGTCATAGACGCTCATGCCAGGGCGCGGGTCAGCGATCTGCACCATCAGGCGGACAACGTCACGAGGCGTGTAAAACTCGCCGCCCTTCTTGCCCGCGGAGTCGGCGAAGTCCCGGATGAGGTACTCGTAGGCCGCCCCGAGCAGATCGGGGAACTCGAAGTCCTGCTGCCGCAGCGGCACCTTGTTGAAGTGCATGATCAACTCACGCAGCTTCTTGTCCGACATCGACGACTGGCCGATCTTGCGGTTGAAGTCGATGTGCTGCAGCACGCCGTCGAGTGATCGGTTGCTGTGCTCCAAGTCCTCCAGCGCCTTGTTGAGGCCGCTGCCGACCGTCTTGTGAAGGTGGTCGCGGATCTGCTCCCAGCGGGCGCGCTGCGGGACGTAGAACGTGTTGTAGAACGTCGGGGCCTCGGCCCTCTGCTCAGCCTCCGCTTGGGAGCGGCCACGAGCCAGCTGGTCGGCGATGACCTGCTGCTGCTCCGCCTCGAACTGATCGGAGGTGTACTTCAGGAACAACATCCCGAAGATGTACTCCTTGTAGGCCGAGGCCTCCATGGAGCCACGGAGCACGTCAGCGGCAGCGAACAGATGCCGCTCCAGCTGCGGCAACGTCAGGCGAGGCATCAGACGGCTCGTCCTTCCTGGTACGCATCAGCCCCGGTCCGTGAGACCAGGCACCCGGAACGCGTCCACCTTCGCCCCCATCTCGACCCCGCTGCTGACGTTGTCCCCGAAAGGTAGCCCAAGGGTCGGACAGGTGGTGGGTGACGCTGCCCGGGCCGGAGGCTCTGGCTGAGCTTCAACCTGGAATCCAGCTGTCCGCCTCGCGCACTGTGGCTGGAGACACTCGCCCTGGCTGCACAAGAAGCGCCCCCCAAGGCGACAACCGGGTGGCTCAGTCCCCGGCCAACACATTTGCTAGCTCGGGGTCTCCGGCCACCAGGGCGGCTAACCGACGGCGCCCGGTTCGAGGTGAAACTCCGAGCCAGCCAGCCACGTCTTGGCCGGTCACGCGTCGGCCGTCGGCCGTGGCTGCATGGACCTGGGCGCGAAGTGCGGCAAGCCTGTCGTCTCGGACCGATGCCAGGCGAGTCCGCGTTCTGGTCGACCGGGTGACCCCAACATGGCGTGGAGCGTGAGTCGCAAGGGAAGGGGTTGCTTCGTTTCCCCAATGTGCAGGGCGTCGACGAGGCTTCTTGCTGCGAAGCGCAGCTCGATGGTCTGCGCGGGTCACCATTTGCACCATGTGGAAGGCCAGGCCGAGCACGACCGGTGGCAGTGCCGCGACGACCTGGGCCTGGGCTGTCGAGAGGGTGTGCGGGCCCACGGCAATCGGGTTTGCGTGAATCGCATTGGCCCACACGCTGACGGTGCCGACGATCGCCAGGACGGTCCAGGGATAGATTCGGGCAAGCCGCGAGTCGAGTCGGGTGACGACGCGAGCGGCCAGAATGGCAAATCCGTCGAGAAGAAGTGGCACGCCTGCGGCGAGGACCGGGCCAAGGCCCGCACCGAGTCCCACATCGTAGAGTGCGCGGGCACTCATGGTGAATGCGACGATCACCATCAGTACGAGCGCGCAGCGCTCGATCGACAAGGCCAGAGCCCGGTTCCCGTCGGCGGCCATCCTGTGGATCCTCCTCAAGTGTTCTGGTCACCGGCATGGGGTGTCTGTGTAAGCGGGACGGTGCATTGACCGGCCATCGCAGTGATGGCCGACGTGGCCGTTCGCGGCCAGCGGTCGGTTGTGCGGGCTCGCTTCTGGCCGCCCCTTCTTGGCCGCAGGCTCCGCATGCTGGCCAAGACCTGGCCACAACGGGGTGGCCGCGTCCCTTCCACGTCTCGAAACTGGCGCCCGGGCGTATGGCGTTGGCGGCATCGCTAGACCGCCAACGTCTTGGCTGAAGTGACCGGCGTCGGCCGCAGCGGTCTTGTAGGTGACCGGCACGCTCCGGCCCGCTCCGGCGCTCTGTCGGAGAAGGCTGTCCGGGCAATCGCGACCTGCTGTGTCGACCTGTCCGGTCGGACGACGTCCGCAGTCATCCCGCCAGTTGACCGGCCGGTCGGGGGTTCAACTGGGGAGATCGCCTCGGCCACGACCGCCGTCATGGTGCTGTGCAGGACTCCGATGGCTTCAGCCGTCCTCGCCACCTGACGCGGAACCTCAGCAGCTGGCATGGTCGCGATGAACCCCCCGAGATCGCGGGCCGCCAGCGAACGCCCCTCGGCGCTTTCGAGCTGGCCGCCCTTCAGCTGTGCGATCCGCTCGTCCACGACCATGTCGCTGAGCGGCCGCACCTGTTCGGTCACTGCGCGGGCGAGGTCCGCGGAGTTGGTCTCGGCGAGTGACGCGGGGTCGGTTCCGTCGGGCAGCTGCGCGACGAGTGGGCTCGAGACGTGAGGTCGCAGAATGCTGTAGGCCCTGACTGCGGCCGCTCGACCGCCGTGATCGGCGTCGAAGGCCACCACGATGTCGCGAACGCCGGCGGCGCCGAGGATCTTGGCCTGTGCCTCGGTGAAGGCGGTGCCGCAGGGGGCGACGGCAACGACGGCGGGCACTGCGGCGTGGACGGCGAGCACGTCGAGCGGTCCCTCGACAAGGATCACGCGCTGTCCGGCGAGGGGATGCGAACCGACACCGAATAAGCTCTTGGCCTTGTGGTAGATCGCGGTGTGCGGGCTGTTGAGGTACTTCGGGGTGCGAGCGTCCCGGTCATCGGGTGCGCGACCGATGAAGGCGACCACCTGACCCAGCTCGTCCCGGATCGGCAGCATGATGCGGTCGCGGAAGCGGTCGACGAGACTGCCCTTGCGTGACCGGAACGCCAGCCCGCCAGCTTCGAGCTCGGCGTCGGTGAAGCCTTCCGCTCGCAGATGGTCAACCAGTGCGGTCCAGCGGTGGGGTGCGTAGCCGATCTCCCAGGGATCACGGTCCCGAGCCGGTTGCCGAACGTGGCCGAGGCCGCGTGCATCGAGGTATGTCCGCGGGCCATCTGCGTCGGGGCCGAGCAGTTGTTCCCGATACCAGGCCGCTGCTGCGCCGTGCACCGCGAGAAGCCGTTCTGGCCTTGGTTCGACGGTTCGCATCGCGGAAGGCGGGTCCTGGTCATCGTGGACAGGCGCGAGCGCTCGGTCGAGTGCCCGATGTTCGCGCTCACCGTCGGTGTTCCGACCTCTGACAGGGTCGAGGTCGCCGATGATGCTGTTGGCAGCGGAGAGGACTCGACGACCGGCCTCAGCCACGACCGATGCAGGATCGCGGTCGTTGGCCTGGCTCGCCCACCCGGCGACGTAGGGGAACGTGTAATCCTCGGTGGCAGCGCCGGCATTGGCGCAGACAAGAAAAGCGACAGACTCCGCCTCGACCTCGGCGACCCCGCGGCAGTTCCGCGTCGTGCGATCCTTCTGCCCAGGGTCGTGGAGACAGACGTGACCCAGTTCGTGAGCGAGCGTCTTCAACGCCTGAGCGTCGTCGACGTCGGCGCGCACCCGAATGACCCGCTGCCCGAAGTGGGTGTATCCGTTGGCTCCGTCGCAGTCGCCGCGCTGGACGGCGAAACGCGCTGCCTCTGCCTGGGCGACCAGCGCGTCCCACACACCGTCCGGAGCATGCCCACTCAACAGCGTCGGCGTGGGTCGCTCGGGCAGTGGCTCCCCGGTGGTCTGGGACACATCCCAGATGTGTGCGACCCTCCAACCCACGACGTGCCTAGTGCCGGGCCGGTCAGCGTCGACCTCGATGACGTCGGGCTTGGAACCGGCGCCGGTGGTCGCCTCCGCGGCCGCTCCGTCAGGACCAGCCTGCTCACGGCGGGTCACCGGTGCGAGGATGTGGATCCCACGTTCACCCTTGTCGACCTGACGGCCGAGTAACTGCCAAGCACGGTATCCGGCGACCTGTGTCGCATCGGGGCGTTGGGCGAGGATCAGCATGGTGTTGCCGAACGAGTAGGAGTGGAACCGTGCCGCCACCCTGAGCCAGGCCTTCCAGTCGGCGCCGCTGGTGAGCTCTGCGATCTGGTCGGTCAGCCGGGCATGCAGGTCTTCGAGCTTCTTCGCCTGCGCTGTGCTTGCCCTGTCGGCGGCGGTCCGCGTGCTCATGACGACCGGGCCAGGAGATCAACTGGAAGGGAGTCGACCTCTGTCAGGAGCTGGTCGAGCAGGTGCTGCTGTCGCAGACACGCGCCGATGAGACTGTCGATCTCCTCCTGCAGCTGGGCGATGACCAGAGCGAAATCCGTGTGCCGGCGCATGATGTTCTCCACCTTCACCGCAGGACCTGACCCGTGACCGGACGTTCCGGCTGGTGTCGGCGCGCTGTCGCGGGGGCTGTATGGCGCCACCGCTCGGCATCCGACACGGCTGGGTACGCCTTACCTGCGACGCGAGGCGCGTCGACCTGGGCCTCGGCGCGCTCGGCCATGCCCTGACGCCGGGCGCCAGTGTGAGTTGCGATGGTCGCTTCGTCGGCAGGGGTGACGACGATGTCCGGCGTGGCGCGGTCGCGATCCGCCTGCGCCCGCTCCGCGCCGGCTTCGGCCCTGGCCGCCTCGGCGGTGGGCAGACCGGCGATCGGCGTCGGTGCCGCGACGAACAGTGGCGCTGCCCGGCGCATCGCACTCAGCTCATCGGCGCCCTGCACCCGGAGGACGTCGTAGCGGGCCATCGCTGTGGGGTTGTGCTTCCGCAGGACGTCCTCGGCGCGGCGCTGTGCCATCGCAGCCTCGGGATCACGGTCGGCCCACCGCTGCGCCACGCGCCACGAATGGGCGGCCTCGACGACGGTCGTCCGCGATGCCCACTGGCGCTCGCCGGTTTCCCCATAGACGGCGCGGGCCGCCCCGTGGTCGGCCAGGTGTTCGGCCCGCCGTGCGCGCGTTGCGGCGAAATCGCGGTCGGCTTGCAGGTGGGCTCGCTGTTGCCGGGCCCGCATCAGGTTCTCGGCCATCATGCTGATGGCGGTCAGGACCTGCACGCTACGTGCGGCTGTCGCCGCACCAAGGTCTTCGTCCGTGTCCATCGGCCGGTTCCCTCCGTTCAGAGGCGCAAAGGCTGTCTGTCTGGTTGTCCTGGGGCGCCGACACCTGCGATTCGTGCGGCGCCGGCTCCAACAGCTGTCCGCGGCGCCTTGACCGCTCGTAGCTGTTCTGCCGCTGCTCGTGCTGCGGCAGCCTGGGCTGCCCGGTCTTGTGCTTCGCGCAGCTGTGCCACCGCCTGTGTTATCGCGATGAGGTTGACGACCAGCGCCATCAGCTGGGCCGACTCGTCACGTCGCGCCCGGCCTGTCATCGCCATGGCACGCGCCACGTTGCGTAGGGCATTGCCCGTTGGGTGTGGAGGCGGGGTGCGACCCCAAATCTCGCGGGCTGCCCGGTCGTAGGCGTCGGCGGCGCGGGTCAGTGGGCCGACGCGGGAGCCTTCGACGATCCTGGCGGTGACCGAGATAGCGTCGGATGCAGCCCATGCGACGTCCGCAGCGGCCGCCGGATTGGTCCGCGCCAGCCTCCGGATCTCGGCTGCGGCGGCTGCGGTGGTCTTCTGGGCCTGCGCCCACACGGCGGCGCGTTGGTCCGCATCGAGACGTACATGTCGTCTGCCCGGCTGTTCGTGGAACGGCTGCCAGCGGCGGAGAAGCTTCGGGAGGCTCAGATCCACGGCGAGCTTGCCGCCGCCGTACCAGACAGGGCCGCCGGCCGCCGTGCGCGCGCGAGGATCCGCGAGCGCGACGGCGTAGCCGGTGACCTCGCCAGGGTTCTGTTCGCTGAACCGTTCCCTGACCAGCAGCCCTGCCCCGCGGAGCCGTTCGAGGAAGTCGTCGACACTCGCTGAGGCCGCGGCCACGGTACGGACATTCCGCCGTAGGGTCGTCCGGGCCGGTTCGGGCAGCCCCTTCCGGTTGGCCTTCTCCCGCTCGCCATAGCTCGGTTTGCTGCTGGCAGTCCGGTCCCGGCGTGCCGTGGTACGCAGGGTGAGCAACTTCTCGGCGGCGTGGCAGGCCTCGCCGACGCGGTAGTAGTCGTTGCGCGGTGTGACTGGACGACCGTCCTGCCGGGCCAGCGTGACGACGAGGTGTATGTGGTCGTCGGCGTGCCGAACCGCGACCCAACGGCAGGCGTCGTCGTCACCTTCGGGCGCAAACCCGGTCCGCACGACCACGTCGCGGGCGACCTGGGCCCACTCCTGGTCGCTGAGCACCCGGTCCTCCGGCGCGGCACGTACGGAGCACTGCCAGACCGGGCGGTCATCGAGCCTGCCGTTGGCAGCTCGCAACGGCTGATCGAGAAGCCTGGCCAAGGGTTTCGTGTCGGCACGGCCGTCGAGCCAGGCGGGCTCGAGGGCGGCGGGCTCGTCCCACCCGGCTACTAAGTGTGGACGGGTGTGTTCGTTGTGCCGCCCGCGTCCGAACAGGTAGCGCAGCAGGCCGCCGACGTCGCGGCCACGGGTCACCTTGCCGATCACGGCCTGGTCCCTGGCTTGGTGGCGCCTCGACCCCGTACCGTGGCTTTTCTCGTCGCCGGACTTGTTCTATGCTTCGTGTATTGCTCCCCGCCGTCCTCCGGGATTGGCGGGGCTTTTTTTCTTCTGGAGGCACCGTGGCGGAACGGCTTGCCGTCTTCCTCGACTACCAGAACGTTCACCTGGCTGCGCATGATCTGTTCGGCAAGATCGGCGCCCGGCCAGAGTCCAGCCTCGTTCATCCGCTGCTGATCGCCGAGCGCATCGCAGCCAAGCGCCGCGTGCCGTCTGAGCTGGTTTCCGTCCGGGTCTTTCGCGGGAGACCGAATCCCGAGCACCACCCGGTACCGACGGCGGCGAACGACGCCCAGGCTGCGGCCTGGGAGCGGGATCGGCGGATACGGGTGCTGCGTCGTCCCTTGAATTACCGAGGCTGGCCTGAGCACCCGCCACGGGAGAAGGGCGTCGATGTTGCGCTTGCTGTCGACCTCATCGAGAGCGCGCTGCTTGGTGAGTACGACGTCGGGGTCGTCTTCTCCGGTGACACGGACCTTCTGCCGGCCGTCGAGACCGCCTTCCGGCGTACCCCGCCCCGCATCGAAGTGGCGAGCTGGTCCGGCGACAAACCGTTGTGGTTCCCGGAGTTCCTGTCGCAGTCGCCGCCCCGGTACCTGCCGTACTGCCACTTCCTGAACGCCGACGACTTCCAGAGCGTCCGCGACTACGCCCACTACGTCTGAGTCCCACGCAGAACCGGGAGCCGACCGGAAGCTGCCTGCCCGGGTCACGGGACTCTCCTCGCCACAGCCTGGGCCACTACATCGAGGCGAGCCACGGCACGGGTGGTCAGCTCCACAGCTCGGCCCAGCCACTCCGGCGGCTCACCGGTGCTGTTGAGCTCACGTACGGCCTGGTTGACGTTGACGGCGAACCGGCGAACTTGGGTCCGGGCCTGCATGAGCTCGACGAGGACCTCGCGGAGCGGGTCGCCCTCAGGGGGCCGGCTCTCGGTCGCTTGTGCGAGCGCGACCTCTGCGGCGTATCCCGACGGCGTCAACCCACTCCGCTTTGCGGCGTCGAGCACGGCAGCGAACTCCGCGTCGTCGTAGCGGAGCATCATGAGTCGTCCACGTCGCGGCTGCTGGTGACGTCGGTCGCGGCCGTCTCGTCGCCGGGCGCTCATCGCCCACGCCCATGCTCTGCTAATCCGTCGGGACCGCGCCCGGTCCCCGACGCATCCTGGCGGCGCCGCAGCGCCGCCGGCGTCTGCTTAGCAGACGCATATCTTGCTCCCGCCGAAACAGCGGGAGTTCCGATCGTTCCGTCCCGCTCGGGGCTGCGAGCCTGAGGGCTCGCAGAGGCGCCGAGGAAAGGCTCGTCAACCCCACTCGCCGACTGAGACCGCGAGGCCCGAATCACCCACGAGGCGACGACCGCTACCGTGCCGAACTCCCATTTGGCAAGCCAGCGCAGGATCAGGTCGTCCCATTCGCCGAGCTCCACGCCTGCCGCGGCCAGCGTGTCGCGCAGCAGCGCTTCGTTCTCCTTCCTGAGGAAGGGGTAACCGCGGGGCTCACGGTCGATAGGCTCCGTGCTTGGCTCGTAGCGAACCGCGTCCGCGTTCATGCTGCGTCACCGCCCGCGTGGGCGCCGGGTACCGGTGACCGTCCGAGGATCTCGATGGCACGACGAGTCACACTCGACCGGGTGAGCGGCAGGTGCTCGGATTCGAGCTCTGCTCGCGCCTGGGCTTGCAGAGCGGGTCGGCGGCCGTCGAGCTCATCGAGCCGTGCGTTCCACTCGGCGAGCTCTCGGTCGTCGGCAGTGATAGGTCCATCGGCCTGATCCCACCATGGCCCGGCCTCGGCGAGACGCATCGGTGATCTGGTCGAGGGGTCGGCGGCGACGGCCAGCAACGCCGGCTCCACGAGCCGGGCAGGCCAGCCCCGATGACGTACAGCGAGCGTGATCGCCGGAATCAGGCAGGCCGGCGTCCACCGCGTCGCGGACTGTCCGGCCGCCCGGCGGGACTCCGCGCAGCGGGCAGCGAGTGCGTCGAGGTCGTCGATGTCGCACTCGTTGAGGAGCTGACCTCCCCACTCCTCCTCCCGCGCTCGGTGTCGGTCGGCGTGACGCGCGGGGGTAGGGGGCGGAGGGATGTCGGTAGGGATCTCTGGGTTGGGCCGCAGATCCGCGGCCACGGTCGCCGCACCGGTGCGGCCAGGGGTAGCCGCACGCATGCGGCCACCCTCGAACGGCCGATCCGGGGTAGCCGCAGAACTGCGGCCACCATCCGACCTGCGCGTTTGCGGGTGCGGGTTCGTCGTGCGTACGTGGTACCGGTTGGTCAGGTGCTGAAGTCCGTCGTGGCGATGCTCGACGCGGACGACGCCCGCCGCCACGAGCTCCCGCATGGCGCGGTCGACCGTGTCCACCGAACGGTGCAGCCTCCGGGCCAGCAGCGCCCGGGACGGCATCCGACACCCTGAGCTGTTGCCGTAGCGCAGCAGCAGCGAATAGAGCCGGAAGGCGCCGTCGGAGATCTCGGCGTCGATGACCCACTCGGGCACGACGGCGAACCGCTGCTCCTCGACGAGGAGCGAACCAGGGTCGCCGAGATCGGGTCGGTCATCAGGAGCGGACGGGTTCGTCATGGCGAGGCCTCACTGGAGGGGTCGGCATGAGGTACCGGCAGCACGAGCCGCCGCAAACGATCAGTGGCGCGTTGGCAGCGCGCTAGGAAATGCACCGGGACTGTGCGGACGAGCCGACCTTGGGCGGCCCGACCGGCACGATCCGGAGGCACGAAAGACCAGGTCAGCAGCCATCCCGGCCGGTGCCGGGATCAGGCGGAGCAGTGCCAGGCCGCCTACGGATCAGAAGGTTGGGGGTTCGAATCCCTTCGGGCGCGCCCCGTTCTATCTGCGGCGATGCATGATCGCTCCTCCTCTCTGGCCGCTTTCGGGCCTCGCTTGTAGGCATCTCGTAGGCATTTGCTTGCGACCCGTCCGCCAGGAGCCCAGCGATCCGTGTCGCTGCGTCTCGACCAAGGGACGGGACGACGTGGGTGTAGAGGTCAGCCGTGACCGCTATCGTCGAGTGGCCCAGGCGCTCGGAGACAACCTTGATGTCCACGCCGGCGGCCAGCGCCAAGCTGGCGTTGGTATGACGGAGGTCGTGTAAGCGGATGGCCGGCAGGCCGATCTTCTTCGCGAGAGCTTGGAAGTGCCGCGTGACGTACTCGGGCCGCAGGGCGCGGCCGTCCTCGCGGCAGAACACGAGGCCTTGGTGACGGCTGGCGTCGCCCAGGCGGCTCTTTCCGTGTCTTGGGCCTGCCGGTGCTCGCGCAGGAGGTCAACAGTAGAGATGTCAACCGGTACCGGCTGCTCGTGGCGGCAGCTGCCGCTCGACTTCCCGCCGTGGCAGACGGTGTACTGGTACTTCAAACGGTGGAACGCCGAGGGTGCGGTGGACCGGCTGCACGACGCGCTGCGCGACCAGCT